>NZ_JAKFWS010000031.1 GCF_021731785.1 Methylocystis sp. | reverse complement strand
ACAGGCCCGTGCCGCCGCCTCCACCGGCGCCACCTCCTCCAGGACCACCTCCTTGCCCAGTTCCTTGGCCGCCCGTCGGATATTTGAAATCCGGCGCGCCCCGCTCCCGATAGGTCGGATGAACCGTCTCCGGCAGACCCTTCTCGAAGACGGGAACGGGATCCGCCCTCGCCCCCGTCGCCCAGACGCCGCCCGCTGTAGACAACACCGTCCCAGCCAACAGCAGCGACCTCCACAACCAAACGACGATCGAACACGAACGACCGCCTCCTCTTCCGTCGATCTCGCGGAGACGGAACCGACCAACCCGTCGCAACATGGAACCTCCTGCTTCAGAAGGTCCCCAAGATTGCGCCGCAACGCGCGAACGCCAAAATCCTTGTCAAGAAAAAATTGCCCGTATTTTTTCTTGTCATTCGCGCACAACTTTTGTCCCCCTCGCACATTCCGCCCTTCGCCGCCGGGCCCCCGGACGGCGAGGCGAGTGCGGGAAGGGTGGTCGCGTTCAGCGTGATGGGCCGATGAGGACAGCGGCGAGGCTTCGCCTCAATCCGATTGTTGACCTGCCGCTGCAATTCCCAGGCTCAGCTCAGCCCTTCCCAAGTCCCGCGCTCGTCGTGCCCTCGCGGCGCAGCCGCATTTACGTCGGCCATGTCGGTCGTGACTATTTCCTCCGCGATGAGCGTCGTCGTTCGTCCTGGGGAAGCGTGCTAGCGCGGGCGTGCGGCCGTCGCCACCGCGCTTCGCTGGCTCGTTCGACAGCGTTGGCCCCTTCGAGATGCGATGTCACAGGAATGAGGGAGTCGACGCCATTTCGGCGGCGTCGTCGTCCCAGAATCGAATGCTCTGCCTCGTCGCCTTCCTGTTGCGCTCGGCCTTTCGAGGCCGGACGCCGATTCTCTGTTTCTTCCGCGGGGTTGTTTTCGACTTCCCCTCCTTATTGACCGCAAAGCCCAATTGCAGGCTCGAGTTCATACAGCCGCCGGCGGAACCTTCGGCCCCTGGACCCTTAGAATTTTCCCCTGCCCGCGCCACCCCGCCGTAACCGGCGGGTCCCCTGAGCGCGGCCATTCCTCGCGCAACAAAATTCACGGCTCCGGGCGGGGCGCAGCGCTGCGCTCGCCCTCCGGCCAAGGCCGGAGGCTCCGGTCCGCCTTTCCGGCTGTTCATGAAACGCCGTGCAACGGGCTGCGGCCCAAAATAGGAGAAAAGTCATGAGAAACGTTGCGGAATTCACTCTCATCGGGCGCCTCGGCGCCATCAAGAAAGTCGGCTCCACTCTCCGCCTCTCGATCGCTTCGAATTATTCTTACAAGGACGCCGGCGGCGAATGGCGAGACGACGCCCACTGGAATGAAATCACGATCTTTTCTAAGGCCACGATCAAGTATGTCGAGCAGCATCTCGCCAAAGGCGACCTCGTTCACGCCCGCGGCCGCGTCCGCCAGAACAGTTACGATCGCGACGACGGCCAGCGCGTCTACACAGTCGATCTCATCTGCACGGACTTCTCGCGGCTGGCGCAGGCGTCGGACAATCGTGACGACGCGGAACCGCGGGACGCCGAACAACGCGAATACGCCTGACGCGGCGGTTTTGAAAATGGGATCGGGGAGGCTTCGCCTCCCCGCCTTTCTCGTTGAGCGGCGGCGCTACGCCGATACGCTCGCTCCACTTCGTCAGCCTGCGGCCAGCGGGCGCGCTTCGCCGAAGAACAAGGCGTTCGCTTCCTCTTCCGCATCGAACGGGCGCCAGTCCTCGCCGCCCTTGGCGAGACGGATGGCGCGCGACGCTCCCCGGGCCTCATCGCAGGCGATATGAGCGTCGACCAATAGCCGAGCCGCCAGATTGCTCCGGTCCGTCGCACGCTCTTCGAGCGGCGACATCCAGTACCCGCCTTCCGACTGCGCCTTTACCACCAATCGTTGCGCCGCCACCGCCGCGGCCGCGGCCTCATGCGCGCGCCGGCAAGCCGCCTCCGCACGCTCCACCGCCGGCCGCAACAGCTCATCGAGCGCGGCCCGCCGCTGCGCGCCAGGCTCGGGCCGAATGTTGTTGGCGATATAGTCCGCCATCTCCCGATCAGCGATATCGCGGATCCCGTCGATATCGTCGTCGAGACCGAACGCCTCGATCACCAGACTGACTTCGCGCGAATCCGGCGCGATCTCCCACAGCAAATCCAATGACGGCTTCATCCGCCGTTCGAGCGGGAACCGCACCACATTCGTCATGCCGGGCGTCAATTCGATGCGCATGATCGGAACTCCTCATTCAAACACTTCTTCTTATCGCGGAAGAGCCCCCAATGCAACAGATAACTCATTGAATATACACATATTATAATCTCTGACCCGGTGTTCGACGAAAGCTCGCGCGCCGACGCCAATTCCGCGCCGCGGCGCGGAACGCCATCGTCACGAGCAGCGCCGCGATCACCGCCAGCGCCACGAACGGCAGAGACGCCTTCGCAATATTGAACAGCAATAGCCAGAGAAAGCCCGAAACATCGAAACCCATCCGCATCGCCCTCGTGGAGATCCTCCATCGAGACTCCCATCGCTGCGCGCGAACGCTCAAACCGCCTTACGTCAAATAGCCGAGCGATCCGAATGTCCGCTTCCCGCTGCTTACGCGCCGCCGTCGTCGACAGGGCGTCACGGATCGCGGTTCGCCCCGGCGAGAGCGAAGACATCGACCAAAAGAAATCGAAAGAGAAAAGGCCGATGCAGCGGTTCGCGCCCGTCGGCGTCAGGCGCTCGTAGCCCGGCCGGGGGGGGTGGCAACGCCGGACCAGGGTCCGCCGTCCTCCGCAAGGGCTTCGGCCCTGGCCGCCCAAAAGCGGCTCAGGGTGCAAGCCCACTTTGATGGCCGGACTCTGTCGACCGCGCCGACCAGCGCGAACCCGCGTCAGGCCGGAAACGCGAAAATCAGGAGAACGCAATGAACGACCGCGTCCAACTCCCCGAGAAATACGAGCACACCCAATCGACGTCTTTGAAAATGACCAAAAGCGTCGAACGTCTAGCCGACACGAGCGACATGGCCCAACCGGCCATTGGCATCATCGATAGCGTCCACGAAAACCAAGAGCCGATGGTCCATCAAGGCCAATTGTGGACCATCGATCCCATCGAAAAGACAATCTCTTCGATCATCTTCGTCGAGCCAAACGACGACATCGAAGACGCGTTCGGAACGCGCCTGGGCTATAAAGGCTGCTACGACAAGGGAAGGAGAAGAACGCTGAACGACGAGGATGACGCCGTCCCCTGCATATCCTTCGTCATCTGCCAGGGAACGCTCTACCTCGAAGAAGAATTGCCGATCGACCATCCGTTGAGACAGTTTCCCCATCTCGGCCGTGGATGGAATTTCGAACGCAATTGCCTCATTCGACGATCGACTTGATCAGGCGGCGCAGAATGTCGTCGAACCACGAAATCTGCGCCTCTGAAAACGGAAATCCCCAGGATTTCTTGTATTCGACAACGATGCGCTCGACATATCTCAAATCGCCCGGGCGCTCGATCCGGTCTCGCACCAAATAGAGATCCTGCGACAGTCGCCCCCAGTTCCTCCTCCTTGCTGGCAGATCGAAAGCAGCCCGCAACCGCGCAAGGCTTTCAGCCTTCGCTTCCTCGGTGCGCAACGCCTCCATCTCTTGCTCATAGAGCCGTTGTTCCTCATCGTGACGCGCAATCTCCGCGCGCGCCGCGGTCCATTGCGCGGCGCGATCCGCCGATCGCCTTACGATCTCTTTCCGAAGCGCCGCCTCCCCTGCGGGCCGCAACTCCCATGCGGCCTCCTCGTAGACGCCCCGCGTCGCGAAAAAATTCAGCGTCACCGGCTCCGTCGCCGAACCATGGACTGCAACCGCCACCATCGGAAACGCAGACGCGTCCTCGATGTAGTGATGGCGCCTGCCCCCTGGAGCGGCGACGGCCGCCATCGCTCCCTGCATATGAAGCCGAAGCAGCGGAAATATCTCCGGCGCGTTCGCGAGATCGCGCAATTCATCGTGCAGGATCATGATCTCAAAAGACTCCTTTCGCGCAAATATGTCCCGTGTCGAATCTACATCTGGAAATGGCGACAATCGGGCGCGCCTTCCCGCTTGCCCTATCGACTGGTCGAAACCATGCGTCGCCGCGCGGGCCCCTTCGCACCGCCGGCCACGAAAATGCCTTGCGGTTCCGGCCGAGCCCTGCGCGAACGCAAATCCTCTCGCCATGGGTGCGGGTCTCCAAGCCTCCGGCTTCCTCCAACATGATCGTCTCTCGCGGGGATCGAGCGGCTTCCGCCGCAGGCGCATCGGCCGCAATGAGGGGCAATGATCGTCCGGCAATTTCTTCTTGGCCGGGGCGCGCCCGCGCCTGCCGGGTCGTTTGGAGAGCGCAGCATCGATGCGGGGCCGGTCGCCGCGTTCGGCTTCGACGCTCGCGCCGGCGAAATCCGCGCGTAAAGTTCGACGGCGCGAGAGCATGGTGGCTGCGGCGTCGGAACGCCCTCAAAGATCCAGCGGCGGTTTTGCGCTCGGGATCACGGGTCAACGCCGTGGTCGTGATCTGCCCCCAGTGACGGGTCCAATTTGGATGTTAGTGCATTGTCGGCCTACGGGCCAGCGCGGGCGGCGGAGCTGATTGAAGTTGCGTAGCCGCCCGCGCAGCGAATGCGGGAATGAAGACCTCCGGGGCGGGCGGTTTGTAGCCCAAGGATCCATGCGGGCGTTCGGTGTTGTAATGCCGGCGCCAGCTCTCGATCACCACCCTGGCTTCGTTGAGCGAGTAGAAGATTTCACCATCGAGCAGTTCGTCGCGCAGACGCGCGTTGAAGCTCTCGATGAAGCCGTTCTCCCAAGGACTGCCTGGCGTAATGTAGGCGGTCCTGGCGCCGACTGCCGCGATCCAGTTCTGGACAGCTTTGGCGACGAACTCTGGGCCATTGTCGGAACGAATGTGTTCGGGAACGCCGCGCAGAATGAACAGGTCGGAGAGCACGTCGATGACGTCCGTCGAATTGAGCTTACGGTTGATCCTGATGGCCAGACATTCGTGCGTGAACTCGTCGACAATGTTCAGCATGCGATATTTTCTCCGATCATGCGTGCGATCTTCAACGAAATCGTAAGACCAGACGTGATTGGGGCGTTCGGCGCGCAGACGTAGGCATGAGCCGTCGGCAAGCCATAGGCGGCCTCGTTTGGGTTGTTTAGCGGGAACCTTCAGCCCCTCGCGCCGCCAGATGCGCTCGACCCGCTTGTCATTGACGACCCAGCCCGCTCTCGTGCGCAGCATCTCGGCGATCTTGCGATAGCCATACCGGCCATATTGACGAGCAAGTTCGATGATATCGGCGGTCAGCGGCGCCTCATCCTCTCGTCCCGCCGGAATACGCCGCTGCGTCGAGCGATGCTGTCCGAGCGCATGGCAGACCCGGCGCTCGGACACTTTCAACTGGGATCGAACGTGATCAACGCAGGCCCGGCGGCGCGAAGGGCTTAGAAGTTTCCCCGCGCCGCCTCGGCCAAGATCATCTTATCAAGCGTCAGATCCGACACCGCTTTGCGAAGTCGGGCATTCTCCGCTTCAAGCTCCTTCAGCCGCTTGATCTGATCCGTCTTCAGACCGCCGAACTCCTTGCGCCACCGGTAGTAACTTACCTCGGTCGTTCCAATCGAACGCACCGCATCGGCGACGCTTTTTCCCTGCGAAACAAGCACATCAACCTGCCGCAACTTCGCGACGATCTCCTCAGGCGTTGGTCTCTTCCTCGGCATAACGGTCCTCCTCTCCTGTCCGAAGACATACCTCAAGGTGGACCAGTTCAGTGGGGGTGGATCAGTCGGCTTCGCAGAGGCCGAAGCAGGGCGAGGGTTTTCCCCGCCGTCGGTCGGCAATGCTTTCGGCAAGCGCCGGCAATCGATCGCCGGGACAATGGCGGCCTTGTCGCGCAGCGGGATGTTTCGGAACGACGTTTGGTCTTTGTGATCCGCTGTTGCTCCGTGCGCTGAGGTTCCGCCAAACGGACCCGATCAACGGTTTGTCCCCTCGGTTTGGTTGCGTCCCTAAGCCTGGCCAACCGTGACCGCAACGGCGGGCGGCGACTATTTTCCGCCGCGGCCGGGCTTCCATTTTCGGACCGGCGCAAGCGCCGGACTTTCTATGTCGCCCGGACCGCTTTGCATCGCGAATCAAAATAGTCGCCGCCCTGCCGTCCTCCGCAAAGGCTTCGGCCCTCCGCCGCCGCCCCAAGAGGCGTCGGCTGCGGGTGCAGTCCCGGTTCGAGGCCAGGCTTTCAGGGACCGCACCGAGGGAAACAAACCGGCATCGGGCCGGCGAACCCCCGGCGCACATGAACAGGATCACGATCATGACCAAGCGTCCCCAAACGTCCGCTGCGAAACGCAACAAGCCCGCTCGTCCCGAAATCTCCCTCGAACGCGCCCGCCTCATCTGCCCGAACGACGCAGTCGCAGCGAAAGTCGCCCAGAGCTTCGCTCTGTCGGTTCCCGACTTCACCGGCATCCGCAACATCCACGAGCAGATGCTCCGCCAGACCTGGATCGCTTTCGACGAGGCGCTCAACGAGGTCGCCACAAAGATGCACTTCCAGCGCATCGTCGGCACTTACGTCGCGTCCGCCCAAGGCGCTGGAAGCTTCTACACCAACAAACTCAGCGAAGCCCGCGACCTCACTTCCAAGCTCGCCAACGACCACCGCGACGAGGATCGCGACGCCCCCTCCGGCTTCGAAAGCCGGGCCGAAAAGGCCCGCAAATTCGCCGCCGACCTCGCCATGCAGGCTTACGCTCTGCTCGCCGCCGCCGAGGGAGCCGCCGCCGCCTACGTCGAAATCACCGGTGAGGATTGGAAACCCTACACGCCCGCCGGCGAAGGACCCAGCGTCGAGCGCAAGTCCGCCGCCGCCGAACTCAGCGCCTTCGAATGAGGCGCCAGGGCGGGGACCCTCCGGTCCCCGCCTTCGTTTCGCCGAACCGCTGGCCACAGCACAAGCGCATCGCGCCAGATCGCTCAGCAAGGAGACCGCCATGCCCAAGCAAACCAACCCGCAGACGCGACCGCGCAACGCATGCGCCCGCGCTCTGCGCCTGCGCGCCGCAAACGCCGGCGTCCCCGTCAAACTGGACGCCCGCGTCAAAATCGTCGCGCCTAAAAAAGGCAAGGCGTCCTACCGCCGCTGCGCCCAACCAAGACCCCCGCTCGGCTGATCCTCGCCGCTTACCAAAGCCCCATTCGTTGACGCTTCGGTTTCCCCGTCGACCTCTCCCCGCCGCCCAGTGCGGCCAGCTGCTGCGCATCGAGGCCAATATCGCCGCCGTCGATCTCGACGAATTCCTCTCCGTCAACCAATACCAGCTTCGCCGCAACCGCCCGCGCCGCCTTCAACATCCACTCCTTCTGCTTTTCGCTCATCTCCGCCACGTCGTTCACCACCAGAACATCATTCGACGCCAGCAACTCTCGCTTCTTCTGCCACCGCCCCAAGAGACCGTGAACGGCTACGCTCTTGATCGCCGTCGTCTTCTCGAACTTCTTCGCCAGCTCATAGGTTAGGCCCACCCAGCGAACCCGAAGCCCCGCCGCCTCCCATAGCGCCACCGCCTCGCGCAACGTTCGACCCGAGTCGCCGCCGCCCATCGCGCCGGCTTCGCGACCCGAACCCGAGCCGTTCGCTCCCGCGCCAGCCACGCTTCCCATCAGCTTGCGGGTGCTAAACCCCTCTCCGTCCGGCAGCCGGACAAGATCGACCGACGCCTCCACCCGCGCCAGAGCCATCTTGAATTGTTCGTCGCCCCCGGTATTGCCCTTCACGAATTCCGCCAATTCGCCCCGCGAGAACGTCCCTCCCTCGCGCGTCAGCGCCTCCAGCGCCAATCCCGGCTCCGCCGCCAAACGCTCGCCGTTGCGCCACCCAAGTTCATGATTCTCCGCCTCATACTCTCGCCCCCCGAGAAGCGGTTCGAGCGCCCGGCCACGCGCCGCGCTCGGACCCGCCCCGATCATCCGATCTCGCCCGGTTTCGCGCAAATGTATGTTCGATAGCTGCGCCCAACGCTCCCGCCAGTTCAACAACAGTTTCGTTTCCTTCCAGTCCGTCCGTTTCTTTCCAAACCCCTCGCCACAAACTTCACGCATCGAAAACAACGCTTGCACATACCCCCGTCGCGCACCGTCCGCCCCTTGCGTTCGATGAATATTGAAGTCGACGATCATTCCCCGCTGGACAAACTGCTCAAGTAAAAATTCGCGCGCAAGTTTCACCCCCTCGTCAATCGCTAGATCCTTCGACAATACAAGCTCTATCTCCCGCGCAAGCTGCGCATTCTCGCGCTCCTCCACATTCTCAATCTCGTTCCATAAGACCGTCCGGTCCAGCCACCGATCCGGAGCCCCTAACGGCAGTAGAATTTCCGAATGCTCGAGATCCGACAGGCTCGAAAAATCCACTTCTCGCCCCAAGCCTTCGTCATCCAATTTCGACCGTGAACAATACGCCGCCGCGACCACCGCCCGACGCCCCGCGGAGCGCCGCACCGAGCCTACATTCAAATAAAAGATGCCCATCGTCTCTGTCCCTGGTCGGCGCTCTCCCGGCCCGCCGGAATTCCAAAACGCCGCCCGCCGACGCTCCATTCAAATTGCGCGAATGATAAAATCGCCTGAAAAGTCGTGTCTTTATGGATGCGTCTTTGTGAGCGCCTGAAGCCGTTCTGGCGAATTCCGATAAATCGGAACCGCGCTCTACTCGCGCCGCAAGCGACGCTCCCCGAGCCGGCGCACGCGCCGTCTCGGCCGTTCCGGTCACGATCGCTTTCGCTAGCGCTCCCATCCCCCGCCCAAAATATCGAAACTCCAGCGGAGGACGGAGAGGCGAAGTTCTTCCCGCGCGCTGGCGGCGCGCAATATCTCGAGTCTCACGCATGCCGACGCATGCCTCTTTGTCGGAGAGAGGCCTTGCCTCTCTCATGCGGTACGGCCCCTTCGGGGCCGTCCTTCTCTCTCTCTCTATGACGTCCCAGTATACGGCTGCTCAGGCCGCCTCGAGGACGAGCGGTCCCCCCAATTTTGTCGAGACCAAAACCTGAAGTTTTGCCCTCGACAAAATCGGTTCCCCCGCTCGCCGCCGCCGGCGGTCGCTAAAGCGATCCTCGACCCGGCCTTCGTGCGCTCGTGCCCAACCTTCGTCATCGAGACGAAGGAGATTGCAAATGAGCTACGACATCGAACGCCACATCGAAGAACTGCGCGCCGAACTCAACGATTGCATCGATCCGCGCGAACGAAAAATCATCGCCGCCGAACTCGCCGACGCGCGCGCCGTCAGGGCGGCAATCGATGAGCACGCCTTCTTCGCCGATATCGATATCGAGAAACAAATCGGCGCGAACAACGACCATCCGATCCCGTTCTGAACGAAAGCCGGAGCAGGCGTCGCCGTCACGCCTGCTTCTTCTTGCCGCGAATAGCCTCCCGCCGCCTGCCCAAACATGCTAGAGACATTCCCATGAGCGCTCAGGTTCTCTTCAACCCCCTCACCTATATCGACCGCCTCACGCGCGGTGGATTCACCCCGGACCAGGCGCGCGCCTCTGCCGAAGCCCTCGAAACCGCCTTCAGCGAAAGCGTCGCCACCAAAACCGATGTCGCCGAACTCAAACGCGACATTGGCGAGACGGAGGCGCGGCTCAGACTCGAAATTTCTCACGCGAAGTATGACATCCTGCGCTGGGTCTTCGGCTTCAATCTCGCCCTCGTCGGCGCCATCTTCGCCATCATGAAATTCGTAAAGTAACGGTCGCTCCGAACGCCTTCCATGCCGCCTGACGTAAACAGATTGGGGGAGGCGCGCCTCCCCCAATCTTCGCCGTTCGCCACAAGCCCGCGCCTCACCCCGTCACATACCGCCACAGCCACAGCCAACGACGCTGCATGTCCGCCGGCAGCTCGCGCCAGGTGCGCGGCACCAACGTGTCCAACTTGCACGTCCAGTCGCCCGTCGGCTGCCCGCCCTCGACAACAACTCGCAGCGGCGATTTGATGCAGCGCGCCAGCGACTGCACCGCCGGCTCATCCTCCCAGGCCCGAAGCTGGTATCCAAACGCAAAGCTCGCCCCCAGCAACGCCAGCGCCGCCAGCGTCATCTTCACTGCATATATCCGAGATCTGTTGCGGTGGAGGTTCTTTTCCGTCAGAACAAGCCATTGCTGCGACTCCGAGAGCAGATTCCTGCTCAAGTCCTTGCAAACATTCGTGACAATCCTCTCCTGCACGACTTCCGCCTGCCTGACCGTCAACGCCGCCAACTTGTTCGCCTCGCGAAGCTTCACGATCTCGGTGTCCGCCGCTTCCTTGGCGCCCCGAACAATGTCCCTCACGTCCGATGTCGCCGCCGCAACCAAGCGCGCGAGAGCTCTGATGGCTGTCAACAAGGAAGCGACAAAACGCCCTTCCAGATGATCTGGCTGTACTCCCCAATCCAACGTCGCCTTCTCACACTCCTTTATGCTGGCGGATATTTCCGCTGCGACTTTTTGCGACTGCGTCGCGACCGCTTGTCTATCCGAACTCATTCGCCATTCCTCCTGTTCATCCTTCCGCACTCTGAGCTTCCGCTTTCCTTGGACGGCTCCTGGCTTCTTTTGCTTCGCCCACTTCGGCCCGAAGCGCCGGCATATCCGGCAACCAGAGAGACGGAATTCTTTCGAGGAAAAATCCTGGCAGTTCGCGGCTCCACCAGTTCTTGACCCGCGACTGATCAAAAAACGACATCGGCGCTTGTCCCGGTTTCACGATCCCGGTCATCGCTTCCACGAAGGTCAGCCCGCGATCCGTCACTTGCGACATGCACGGAAGCCTCGGCAGCGTCGCCACCACCGCGCCTCCGCCCACCGCCTCCAGGAACGCCGGGTGTCGCCGCACCTCCGCGAACGCCACACCGTCCGATCGTCCCGACAACACCAAACCTTTGTTCAGCACAAGAATTGTCGCCTCCGGCGCGAGCCGGCTTTCCGTCAAAAAACGCTCGAGATAATCCAAATCCGCCCTTTCCGGGCCGATCAGATGCACAAGCACCACGCGCACGCCTCGCTCTTCCAGCTCCGAAACGATCGGCACCTCGTCTACGAGGCGCGCCAGCGGCGTATCTCCGCCTCCGACGTCGAGCAGGGCGTCATACTGTTTCTCCACCATGTCGATGAACCGCTCCTCGAGCCAAGCCTTCACGTCCTCCGGATCGGCGGACCCCGGCTCGAGAACATCGCTGTGAAACAAAGAAAGACTGTGCGTGCGGTTCATTGTATCCGCATTCCACATCACCATATTGCCGCCATGCGCGCGCACAAATTGCACAGTCGTATTCAGAAAGACGGTCTTCCCGCACCTCTGCCGGCCAACCGCGATCAGTAGAACGGGACGGCGGTCATTCGTTGAATTTCCAATTGTTGACATTGGTCTATCCCTCTTCTCTTGCTCGATTTAGTAGTAAACGCTGTTGCACTCTTTCGACCCCGAATTCTTGTTCGAGCTCTTTGTATCTCTCCTTGCTGAGCGGCTTCACGTGCCGAGCATTCCACTCGTGCTCCCGGTCCAACCTCTCCAGCTGCTCCTGCATGTGCCGAGCCCGCTCGGGCGGTAGCTTCGGGTCCTCCCAGGGTTTTGCCGCCGCGATCGGCAACGCCGAGGGAGACGCCCGTGCCGTCGCCGAGACGACCACCGCCCCGTTCGAATGACGCGCCGGTTCGCCCGCCAGCGGTCGAACGTCACGCGGCATGCGCGACGGATAGTTCCTCCTCGCTTCCGCCGCCGCGTCCCGCTTGGCCTCATCCGCCGCGCGCGCCGCTGCCCGGCGGGCTTTTTCGCGGCGCGCCTGCCACCACGTCTTGCGCGCATTCGCCTCCGTCACTCCCCTGCCCGACGTATCGGTCAGGCCCATCGCGACGAATTCCACGCACAGCCTCTTCCACTGCATCCGCTGGCCAGCCGTCGCCTCGACGATCTCGTCGTGATGTTCGAACATCCACCAAAACAGCGAAGACCGATTCCCCGGCCGCGCCATCCCGTCCAAAACCGCCAACCACTTCTCCTTCTTCTCGGCCATTCGACTGACATCCCCTGTTTCGGCCGTCCTGAACCTCGCGCCGAGCGACCGCTCTT
Source organism: Methylocystis sp. (assembly GCF_021731785.1). Classification (GTDB taxonomy): domain Bacteria; phylum Pseudomonadota; class Alphaproteobacteria; order Rhizobiales; family Beijerinckiaceae; genus Methylocystis. Next base: position 118,946 of record NZ_JAKFWS010000031.1, on the reverse strand, counting down.
TCTCATCGGCTGCTCGTCATTTTTCGCCGCTTGCATTCCACTCGAGCCTGCGCCTCGAACGCGCGAACGCGCGAATCAAACCCGCGAACGCGCGAACGCGCGAATTCGCAATCGCGCTGCCAATTGCCAGCGCGACAAGGTTGGCATATGGTTTGCTTGTCCGTGTCTCTACACGGCTTGGCTCACGCTCAAAGCGTTCCAGCACCGTCCCGGCTCCGCCCCACCTCCGGGAGATCAACGGGAGATGAGCGGGAGACCAAAAATAGACGGGAATGCACCATTGCACCGTTGGTGCCAGAAGCTCAGGCTTCGCCTTCGCGCGCGAAATCCCCAAGGCGCTCTCAGAACGCGTAATTTAGAAGACACACGCGCATAACGCGCGTCGCGGGACGCCCCTCCACGCCCCAGCACGCCGCCCTTTCGCGTTCGCGCGTCCCTCGCCTAGCCTCGTCAATAGCCGGCGAGAGATTTTTTTCGATCCGGGAAGGGTCTCGCGACACGGCCAAAAACGCCCGCTCGCGCCAACGCGCGATATGCGGGAAAAGGCAACGATATCAATAGGAATGCGTGAAAATGTCAGAAGATCAAATCAACGCCAACGGCGAAAACAAGGCCTCTCTGCCGGTCGAGTTCAAGTTTCGCGATCACCCCGTGCGCGCCTTTAAGATAGACGACGAGATCTGGACCGTCGCAAACGACGCTTGCGCGGCGCTCGATCTCAAAAATCCCAATCAGGTTCTCACGCGTCTCGACGACGACGAAAAGGGGGTCCGAAAAGTGGATACCCTTGGCGGGCCCCAGGAACTGGCCGTCGTGAACCTCTCAGGCCTCGTCAGGTTGATCACCCGTAGCAACAAGCCTGAGGCGCGCGCCTTCCAGCGCTGGCTCTTTCACGACGTCGTGCCATCAATCTACAAAACCGGCCGCTACGAGGTCGGCCAGGGGCAAGCCGAGCCGAACGAGACAGCGGACCCGGAGTCTGCGCGCGACGCCCGCGACCGCCTCTTAGAAATCTTCGCCGTGGGAAGTCTCAATTTTGACCACCTGCTCAAGGCCTTGTTCGGCAAAAACATCCCCTACACGTCAAGCCGCAGATACCCGCTTTTCCTCACCGAATGCTGTGACGCCCTGGGCGTTCCGGAGGCCACGGCCGCCGGCCGCATTCCCGACTCGCAGATGACCACGCTTGTCGTCGAGGCGGGCGAGGAACGTCTGGAAAAACGCGCCATCGCCGAAGCCGCTCTGATTTTCCTCGCCTTCGCGCGCCAGACGCTCGCGCCAAACCAAATCGGAAGCGAGGAGGGGCACAAAAACGCCGAAGACTGGGTGCAAATCCCCAAGTGCAATGTGGGCAGGTTTATTCTGACGATCTTGCCGAATGGCTCACATCATCTCTACAGGTCGGATTGCAGTCACGTCCTTTACGAAGCTGATCAAATGAATTGTCTGGCGATTTCCCACTCGCTCAAGACGGTGGAAGCGTTTTGGCGTCGATGCCAGCAGATCCTCGAATTCGGCGGCGACCTTCGAGGCAGCCAGCCCTTGCTCGCGCTCGACGGCGCAATAGCGAACGCGGCGCAACACGCCAACCACTTCATCAAGGTCTACACCCGGCTCGGCGACTCCCCCAGATTCGACGACCCCCGGCCGATGCCCCGAACCTCGCGGCAGCCGACCGGAAACGGCCAGTCCAGATGATTTCAGGAAGGAATAAAAACAATGGCCCCCGATCAGAAGCGCGCAAACAGGGGCGAGACCCAAACTCCGCCGCCGGGGGACATCGTCTCTGTCGCCGAAGGCAAAGCCGTCGCCGATAGCCGCATCATGGCACAAAGCTTCGGCAAGGATCACAAAGATGTGCTTTCGGCCATCGATCGCCTGAAGGACCGGCTGTCGCGCATCAAGAGCCCCATGGCGCAAAATTGCGCCATGGGGTTCACGGAGAAACGGGCCGGCGCCGATCGGTTTTTCGAACTGGATCGCGACGCCTTCGCCTTACTGGCTGCGGACCTCGACGGCGACGAGGCGCGGGAATTCGAATATATCATCGCCTTCAGCGCCGCGGAGGCCACGCTTAAGGGGCGCGCAAGGGCCGCCGACATCGGGCGGCGGCGCGCGGAGCCGCTACACGCCGAATCCATCTTCGGAACGCCGCTGCGCTACTTCGCAAGCCCCGACGGCAAAGGCCTGCCATGGACGAGCGGCGACGATCTCGCCAGGGTTTTCGCGCTCTCGGTCAACGAATCCGCCGCCTTTCATCGCGCCATCGAGACGGCGGCGGCGTTCGGCCATTCCGCTCCCGCCACGATCACGACGGCGGACGGCCCCGTTCGCATCGTTTCGCACCCGCTGGCGTTGGAGCTGATCGAGACCTTTCCCTTCCACCGGCCTGGCGAGCCCGACGCCAGACAACGGATCGTCGCCGGCTATGTCTTGGGAGGGGCGGCCGCCATGCGCCGCCTCTTTTCGCATTTGCCGCCGGCCGCGCGCCACGCCGCCGCCCTCGCCGCCCATCATCACACTTGGGAGGCGGTGGCCGAAGCCTTGGGCGCGCGCGGCCGTAGCCGCTTCCATAGTTGAGCGCGCGACGGCGCGTTAAGGTTGATTTCTCGTCGCGGCCGCCGCCGCGGCGGCTTTTTGAGGAGGCGGCGAAGAGCCGCATCGGATTTTGGACGCGACCGTTTCCAAACGCACATTGACGCGCGACGACCTCGCGCACGCCATTTACGCCCGCCTCCCCGGCCTTTCCCGCAAGGACGCCAGCGCCCTGGTCGATTGCGTCCTCGAGGAAATCCTCTGCGCGCTGGCGCGCGGAGAGGACGTGCGGCTGCGCAAATTCGGCGTCTTTCGTGTCCGCTGCAAGAACGCCCGCCCCGGCCGCAATCCGAGAACCGGCGTCGCCGCCCTCGTCACGCCGCGCCGGGTCGTCGTGTTCAAGCCGGCTCCCCATCTAAGATTGGCGACGGCGTCGCGAGCGGTCAGGCCGGGCTCCCCTCCTTAAGATCGCCACGCGTTGCCGAAAAGCTCGCTTTCGCAAAATATAAGGAGCGCCCGATCGTGTTTACCGCTCGCCCCCCACTCGCCGCCCTTCTCGCCGCTGGGGCGCTCCTCGCCGCCTCCCCCGCCGTCGCGCAATATTACGAGTATGGGTATCGCGACCCGGCAAATCGCCTACCCGATCTACCCGGCCAATCCGGCTTCACCCGCGCGTCCGCTCGACCAGTCGCAGGGCCTTAACAACGACCCCTGGTCCAACGACCCCGAGCAAGACGGCGGTTACGAGCCGCCCCCTTCTCCGCGAGGTCGCCGGGCGCGAGAACCGGGGTTCGACCATGGCGCCACGCCGGCGGCGCGGCCGAACGACGGGGCGCGCGTGGCGGCGCTCCCCGCCGATGCCGATCCCGCTTACTCGACGCCGGTCGATTACGACGGCGAGGTCGATTTCAGCCTATCGACGGCGCGCGTCGTGTCCGACCCGACCGGCCAGCCCGCGGGGTCGATCACCATCGATACGCATGCGCGCAAGCTCTATCTGTCGCTTTCCGACGGACGCGCCATCGAATATGGCGTCGGCGTTGGGCGACAGGGGTTCTCCTGGAAGGGGCAGGCGCGGATCGGCCGCAAGGCGTTCTGGCCGGGCTGGACGCCGCCGCGCGAGATGCTGGGACGCCGCCCCGATCTGCCCCAGCACATGGACGGCGGCCTCAACAATCCGCTCGGCGCGCGCGCTCTCTACCTCTTCACCGGCGCCAGGGACACGCTGTTTCGCATCCATGGAACCAACGAACCGGAGACGATCGGCCGCGCCGTGTCGTCGGGCTGCATCCGCATGCTCAACGCCGACGTCATCGATCTTTACCGGCGCGTCGCCAAGGGCGCCCGCGTCGTGGTGTTGTGAACGGCGGCGGCGCGACGGCATGACGGAAAACTCTTCACGGCGATTCCCATTCGCGCCGCTGCTTGTCACAATGGGTGCGGCCGCTCCGCCCCACCCTAAGCCGATGGAGCGGTCCTCCAGGGCCCGGTCTCGATCGCTGCCGCCTCAGATTGACGCCGGGCCCTGGAGTTCCTGGCGCAAGCGGCGATCGCGCCGCGAGCGTCTTTCAGGTTCTGCGTCGGTTGCGTTCGCGTTCGACAATCAGCCCCTTTTGCATTGGACCCGATTGCGGTCCGGCGACCCTGCTTTTCGAGACGAGATCCCATGACGGCTTTCGACAACAACCAAACCAGCGTTCCTTGTGGCCGCGGCGCCGCCGAACAAACGCAAGCGGCCGGCGCGGCGGAGGGCGCCGAGCGGCCGGGCTACGCCGCCGTGCGCGCCCTCCTCGACGAACTCGTCGCCGCCTTCCCCGCCTGTTTCAAGCCGCACCGGGCGCCGGACATTTCGCCGATCAAGCTCGACATCCACGCCGACGTCCTGGCGCGCCGGCCCGACACCGATCCCGTCCTCCTGACATCCGCCCTGCGCGTTTACGCCTCCGGACCCGACTATTGGCGCACCCTCATCGCCGGCCGCCCGCGCATCGACCTCGACGGTCAGATCGTCCAGGCCGTCATCACCCCGGAAGAAAAAGCCGAAGCCGAAAGACGGCTCGCTTGCTTCGATCTCAATCAGAAGGCCAAAAAGAAAGGCTTCCGCGACATCGCGACGCTGCTCGACAAACTCGCCGGCGACTTCCCCGGCTGTTTCAAGAGCAAGGGTGTTGTGCCGCATCCTGTCAAGATCGGCATCCACGCCGACATTCTCGCGCGCCAGCCCGACATCGATCCCGTCCTGCTGCACGCCGCGCTGCGGCTCTATGTGCGCTCCGCCGCCTATCAGAGCGGCGTTATCGCCGGTCGCCCGCGCGTCGACCTCGACGGCCAGGTGGTCCAGACCGTCTTCACGCCCCGGGAAACCGCCCATGCGCAAGAGTTTCTTTCCACACGCGCCGCATCAGTCGCCGCACGCCGCGCCAGCGCGGCCAAACTGCTCGACAGGCTTGCCGCCGCCTTTCCCGCCTGCTTCAAGCGCGCGGGCGCGCCCGCCGTCGCGCCCCTGAAACATCGCGTCGACGTTGATTTGCGCGCCCGGCTGCCGGACGTCGACATCGGCCTGCTGAATTACGTTCTCGACCGCTACAGGACGCGCCCCGATTATTGCCGTGCCGTCCTCGCCGGACGGGCGCCCGTCGATCTCGACGGCAACCCCGTGGACGAGATCCTGACCGCGGCGCAAATCGCGAACGCCCGTGAGCGGCTCGCGGCCATCGAGCGCCGGGACCGCGCGCATGACACACCGACAGTCTCCGCGCCACAAACGCGCCCGGCGACCATGCCGCGCGCCGAGAAGAAGACGGCCGCGCCCGGATCCGCTGCGCGGGCGCCCGGCGAAAACCGCAGAGGCCCTGGCGGGCAACCTGAGCGGGCGACGGTGGCGGTGAAGGATGCGCCCGCGCCTTTGCGGGTTCAGCCGAAAAAGGCGAAGCCGCGCCAGCCCGAGGCGTCGCACGCGCCATCCGCTCCGAAGCCGCTCCCCGAAGCCCCGCGGCCGGCGACGGCTCCAACTCCGGATCTCCCGGCGGCCCCGCCGCCGCAAGAACGCGCGCGCTATCCCTTGTCGAAACGCCAGCAGACGCTCATGGGGATATTTTCAGGCAAACCGCCCTCGCGCAGCTCCGCGAACTCGCCGCCGCTTGCCCACCCGCCCGGCGCGCGTCCCGCTGGCGCGCCGGCGTCCGCCCCCCGCTCCGGCAAGGGACGCTGAGCGCCCGCCGCCGCGCTTGCCGCACGATCCCATGGCGGGCGCCCCCGCGCCTTTCGCCGGATCTCATTTTTTCGTTCCGCGATTTTTCTAAGACGAATTCGCGCAAAGGCGTGATTGCCTGTGGCGGTTTCCCCCGCGGCAGCAACCATTGGACGACGTCATGACCGACGAACTGAAAGACGCTCTCTCCCGTATCGAGACCGAAACCCACAATATCCTCGCGGCGGCGAAGAGCCAGAACGATCAAAACCGGCTCGCCATCGCTCGCCTCGACGAAATCATCGCCCTCCTCACGCCCAAGGACAACGCCGGGGAGCCGACCCTGAGTGAGTTGCTCGCCCATCTGATCGCCCAGGGACGCGAACAACTTATCCTCACGCGCAAGGCCGTCGATCTCCTCATCGACATGCAGCAAAACCTGCCGAGCAAGACCGTCGAGGCGCTCGAGACGCACTTCTCCGCTCTTGCAAAGGCCTGACGATGATCACCTTTCGCAAATTCGCCGCCGGCTCCAACGGCAAGCTCGTCCGTATGTATTTCACCGAGGCCAAAATCGGTCAGTCCGCCGCACAAACGCCCGAGGCTCCCGGTCGCCCGCTCGAGCCCGGCAGCCGGCTCACCGACTATTACGCCGGCTCCGACAGCGGCCCGCAATGGCGACGCGACATGCCGCTGCCGATCGCCCGCGCCCTCGGCGTCAATTCTCATCATGCGCCGAAAGACGAAGAACTCGACCGCCTGTTCGAAGGCAAGCGCGCCGACAATGGCGAGGCCTGGTCCAAACACAAAAGAGACATCAGCGGTTACGACTTCACCTTCTCGCCGCACAAATCCGTGACGCTGGCGGCCGAATTCGCCGCCAGCCCGGCCGAATCCGCCGCCATCCGCACCGCCATCGCTCGCGCCAACGACGCCGCCATGCACTATATCGCCCGAGAAATCGGCTGGGCCAGGCGGGGACGCGCGGGCGAGAACGGCTCCGATCCAGGTGCGGTCACATGGGTCAGTTTTCGCCATTACATCGCCCGCCCGACCCTTCCTGTCCAAGACGGTCGCGACGGCGCCACCTATCTCCTGGAAGCGCCGATCGCCGGCGACCCGCACGATCACATTCACAACGCCATGTTCAACATCGTCGTCACCGACGACGGCCATATCGGCTCGCTCGACACCCAGCGCCTACACTCGCGTGTCCACGAGTTCGGCGCCTTCGGTCAAGCCGTCCTCGCCGACGAATTGCGGGCGCTCGGTATCCGCGTCGCCTATGACGCAAAAGAAGAAGCCGTCGTCATTGCCGACATTCCTCAATTCGCCAATGAGGCGTTCAGCAAGAGCCGCCATCAGGTCCTGCGCAACGCCAAAGCCTTCGCGACCAGCCAGGGCCTCGATTGGGACGACATCTCCGCTGAGAAAAAGGCCGAAATCCTTGCAGAGGCTGGCGTCGCCGCGCGCCTCGCCAAGCACGGCGAGAAAAACGATCATCAAATCTGGCGCGCCCAGGCAGAGGCGATCGGCTGGGAACACACGACCGTGTTGGACGACGTCCAACACAAGACGCTCACCGACGCCGAGCGTTACGAACAGGCCTACGCCTTCGCGGCGAAGCATCTCGCCGACGAATTCCACACATCGGCCGTCATCGACCACGACAAACTTCGCACCCACGCAGCGCGCGGACTAATCGGGGCCGGCGTCGGCGGCGGCGCGGAGGACATCGACCGCGTCGTCGAACTGATCGAACGCAAGGGCATCGAGCTCAGAGGCGAACATGTCGATCTGGTGATGGCCTGGGCCAAACGCGATCCGGCCGACGACGAGGCCAGAGAAGTGCTGCGCGTCACCAACTCCGCGCAAATCCGCATCGAGGCGGACTTGCAACGACGCGCTACGCGCGCGGCCCTCGACATCTCCGGCGCTCTCCCCACAAAAGCCATTCGCGACGCCATCGACGCCTCCGGGCTCGATTTCGATAGCGAACCGGAACACGGCGCCGCCCAGAAAGCCGCCATCTACGCGCTCGGCCAGGGCGGCGCGCTCACGCTGCTTACCGGCGTCGCCGGCTCCGGCAAGACCACGCTCCTGCAGCCGCTTGTCGCCGCCTGGAAAGCCGACACGCGTTTCGACGCGGGCGGACGGGAAATCGTCGGCGTGTCCACCGCCTGGAGCCAAGCCGACCAGTTGCAAGTCCCCGGCGTTCAATGGACGCGGGCGCTCGAACCCTTCTTGAATACTGTCGAATCGGGGGAATTCATCCCGACCCGCAACACGATCCTCGTCATCGACGAGATCAGCCAGATCGCCCCGCGACCGATGCTGCGGCTGCTCGAACTGCAAGCCAAAACCGGCATGACCATCAAGGCGCTCGGCGACCGCGAGCAGGCCCAGGCGATCGAAGCCGGCGACACGATCGAGATCATGCGCCGCGCCCTGCCGCGGACGGCGCAGCCCGAACTCCTGACGGCCGTTCGCCAGATCGACAGGCGCCATCGCCAGATCGCCGGCCTCTTTCGCGACGCCAAGGCGCAAGAAGCCCTCTCCATGAAAAGGGAAGACGGCTCGGCCATGCTCGTCGGCGGCGACTACGACCAGGTCGCCAGCAAAATCGCCGGCTTCTATCTCAATCGACGCGATATGTTGCGGGCTGGGGGCGCGACACGCAGCGTCACCGTCTCGACACTCACCAACGAGGACGCCGCCGCCATCAGTGTGGCGATACGCCACCGCCTGAAAGCGCGCGGCGAAATCGGCGATGACGAGACGATCCACAAGGCCGTCGCCCCGCGCGGCTCCAACGAACCGCACACCTTCGACCTGCCGATCGCCACCGGAGATCATCTGCGCCTCTATCGCTATACTTGGGCGCGCATCGACGGCAAGCAGGGGCCGATCGGCTATAACGGCCATGTCGTCAAAGTGCTCGGCAAGACGGACGAAGGGCTGGTTCTTCAAAACGCAAAAGGGCAAATCGGCGAGGTCGAGTGGCGACGGCTGATCGATCCGAAGACCAAACGCCTCATGCTCGGTTTTGGTCACGCTCTGACCGTCGACGCCGCGCAGGGCCGCACCTCCGACGAACATATCGACGCCCTGCCGCGCGGCAGCGCCGGCATCACCGCCTTCAAGGCCTACGTCGCCGAAAGCCGCGCCAGAGGACAAACCTGGACGATGATTTCCGAAGCCGCCGTCTACGAGGCCGAGAAAAGAAGCCGGGCGCTCGGCGACGCCAAGCCGATCGAGAGCGAGGACTTATGGCGGCGCGTCGCCGCCGACATGGCGCACAAGCCTTATAAATCGCTCGCCCTCGATCTCGTCGAGGCCTACCGACGGACCAAGGAGCGAGGGATCGACGCCTTCATCAAACAGAGCCACGCGTTTCATAAATGGGCGTCGGAATGCAAAGACGCCGGACGGCAGGCCCGGGAACGAGCATGCTCGAACATCCTCATCGACCATCTGGCGCGGCACATCGCCGAATTCGGTGAGGACGCAAAACGCAACTCCGCCTTGCTTCGCGACACGCTTCAAAGTCTCGACGCCGGGTTGCTTCAACAGCGCTCTGCGCCGCGCGCTCGACCGAGGACAGCCGATCAGCCGGCTGCCGACGCTCCTGTTCCGCGACGTTCTTCCCCCTCGCCCGGGGGCTGAACCGGCGCGCATCGAATATCTCTCGGCCTCCGGATCCCGCCATCTCGCGTCGGAACATCTCCGCGCCCCGCCACGAGTCGCATCAGGCCGCGCCAAAACGCGCGATCATACTCTTCCCGACTCATGCTGCCGATCTCCACGAAATCGTGCATCACGACCGGTGCGCCGCCGAGCGCGGCGCTCATCATCGCGTGCATCCGCGTCTTGCGGGTGCGATAGCTCGCATCTGCGAATCCCATCGTCTCGATGATCGCGATCTCATGCCCACCGTCGCCGACGCCCGTCGCGCGCAACACGAAATCCGGAATGCAGACCCCTCGTCCCACTGACGAATTTTCCCCTTCATCGACAGGTCCCAGTTCGAACACCGGCTTTTCGATCGTGAGACCGACGCCGCGTTTTTTCTCGAGCCATTCCTGGAGACTTCGCAATTGCGCAAGAGTCCGCCTCTCGTAATCGCTGTCGACGAGCATCAAATGGTCCGCGCTCGCGCAAGGATGCGCATAGGCCGACAAGACTTCCACTGGCCCGTCGTCCTCCGCACGCCCAACTACACAAGCCGCGAGATAGGGCGCTCGCGCATTGTCCGCGAGCGATCCACCACGCCCTGCCCGCTCCCCGAACACGGCGATGCGTCCGCGCACCGGAATCGGATCGCCGGCCATCGGTTCGAGCGCGCCCGAGTGAATCGCCTCGAGGCGCGCGATCAATACGCCGTGCGGACGGGTGCACGTGAAGCGTCCCGGCCTCGTTTTGCCGATCTTTTCGACTAACTCCCCGAGCTTGCGCGCACTGGTGCAAAAGAAATCCGGAAGACGCACATTGGAGTCCAAATACACGCCCCTGGCCGCCTCCCAGAGCGCCGCCGACTGGTCGCGCAGCGACGGTGGTTTCCGCCAGCCGGGCGGAATCTTCTGCAGTCCCGCGTCATCGACGATCCGAGCGAGAAGACGAGCCAGCGTCGGCCGGCTCCTCGCAACGGACACCCCAACAAACGCTCGCTCCAACTTTGGACCCGGCTCTCCGAACGCTCTCGCCAATCGGATCGCGTCATTACCGGATTCGCGCCGGTAGCTGCGCAAGATGGCGCATTGCTGTTCCGGGTCGCGGAAAAAATCGCATGCCTCGTCATGCCCCGGCCAGATCCCATCCTCATGCCGACGGATGTGCGTTTGGGAAACCGGAACCAGCACCGGAAAGCGGCCACCGTCTTCACGACAGCCACAAACGAACCACATGCCACCGCCCATCTGCTGATAGCGCGCCACGACCAAGGCCGCATCGGCTCGCGCCTGCGCCTCTCCGCCATAGCGTCCGAAGGCTTCGCGAAGAAGCTGGTCTTCGACCGGCGTCAGGCATTGCGTCGACGCATCGGCGTCTCCCTTGGGAGCCGCACGAAGCAACGCAATGTCATATGATTTGTCGTTCATCACGAGACCTCTCACGTTGATCAGGTCCCGAGATGATTTGTCGTCGAGGCGCGAATGGCCAGTCGCGGCAATTCGCGTCGTTATCGATGATCGCGCCCGCGCATGCGGCGCAACCGGAATGAAGATCAGCCGCAGCGAACCGCCACGACGATCTCCGCTTTGTCGATCACCAAGTTCAGGCGGTCGCCGCGGAACTCCATCGTATAGGCCCGCCCAAGCTCCAGTTTCCGAACCGTCGCAGCGCCGACGGCGAGGCGCGTCGCCTCTGCGAGCGTGTCGGTGTAACGCCGGCCGACGGCCGAGCCGCCGTTCAGAGCATAGCAGCCGTCGGCCCAAGCGCTCGCGCCACTCGCGATGAGACACGTCAGCGAGCCAATCGTCCGCATCAAACCCGGCCAAACCATTCGACTATTTCTTTCCCGCGTCATAGGGCCCCTCTCACGCCGCCGACGGGCTCCCCGAGGACGCCGGCAAACTCTGTGACGCCTTGCGCCAAAATCAAACCGCCCATCACCCACAAAATGCCGCCGATGCAGATACAATGTGCGACACGCGAATGAGCGCACACGCACCCTGCGCCTTTCAAAACGAGCGCGGAGCCGAACGTCCTCTTAGTGAAAGACGTGACGAAAGACATTGTGGGCAATCTCGCGGCCGATCCCCCATCCGACGCCGTGCATCACGGATTTTTCCAAACCCTTTCCGTCGCCGCCGGCATAGGCCGCGACCACGACGCCGACGAGAGCCACGGCGACCAAAATGGTAAACGCATTTCTCATAGTCGCTCCATAGCTTTGAAACCGGTTCTCGCCGATCCACAATCGACGCCGCCGTCGGCCAGCATCTTCCTGACCGCGCTCGCCGAGTAACTGCGTCGAGCCGACACGCGCAGCAACGGCAACCCGATCTCCGCGAACACCGTATTGACGAACACGTCCCGCTCCTGGCGATGGGAAAGCAGATGCGTTCGGTCGTCGACTTCGATCGCCGCCGCCGGCTCCAATGTCGCCGCGGCGCAAATCACGAAATCGACGCTCTTGCCGAATACGGGCCGCATCGCTCGCCATCGTCGTGGCTCGCGCGGGCCCGCATCGACATCGAGGAGATCGGCGAGCCGCACTTGCGCAAAAACGCGATAGTCCTCCCCCACCGCCTCGTCCAGGGCGCAAAGGAAGCGCTTCTCGTTTTGGGAAAGAAAGCGTCCGCGCCGGTAACGCGGCGGGCGCGTCCGAAGGGAGAGAAACGCCAGACAAAGGAACCCGACGGCGCCGAGCGCGATGAGCGCCGTCCCCCTGTTGCGCGCCAGCGCCTCAACGAGACCGCCGAGCCCCGCGCCAAACGCTTCGCTCCCACTAAGCATCTTCGCGGCGGCGCCGCCAGCCCCGCAGAATCCAGCGCAACAAAAGGGCGACAATAAAAATGAGCGGCGTCCACGGCGCCGCCATCAGCGCGAAGCGAAGCGCCGCCGCCGCGCTCGCCCCGATGATGTTCGCCGCGCGCCTCCACACCTGTTCGATCGGAGCCAGCGGCCCGCCGGACGGCGCTTCCGATTGAATGAAGACGCTCACCAGCTCGGTGTCGACGCGTTCCTCCAGCTTACGTCGCTGCTCGTCGATTTCTTCGATCTGCGACTGCGTGCGCGACAGTTCGTTGGCGATCTTGATCAGATCCTCCGCCCGCGTATCCGCGCGCCCCTCCAGCGCCTTCAGACGATTGCGATAATCGTCCAGCTGCTCCCGTCGCCGTTTGGTATCGGCGAGCGGCTGGCCGAGATCCTCCAACCGTGTCGCCGACCGGCTCACCACAAGATCGCTCTGATTTTCCCCCTCGACCGCCGTCGTCACGATCTTCGTAAACGCGGCGACCGACCCGTGGGGAAGCCGCACCTGGAGATTGGCGCTCGGGCGAGAGGGGCCGCCGTCGTTCAGATTCGTGCTCGCGTCCAGCAGGACGCATCGCAGTGACGCGTCGCTCGCGCATAACGACTTCGCTCGCTCGAAATGCGGCCCCACCCAGCGCGGCGCCACCACAATCCACAATTCATGGGTATAGGCGAATTTGGCGGCGTCAGTCGGGCGCGCAGTCTGAACCGGCCCAGCCCCCGCGAACGGCCGTGGGGCCTGCGCCGTCATGAACGTCTGCGGCCGCTGCCGACTCTCCGCCTGTTCCTCGTCTTGGCATCCCGCGAACGCCACAGGCAACAGCGCAATTCCCAAAATCGCCGCGCCGCGCCGAAGCGCGCCCGCACGTCTCTCTCTGTTTTTCAAGGCGACGCTCCCATGCTTCGTCTGACCGCCGGCTGCGCCTCATCGACATCGGCCCCTCCGGCGATCACGCGCATCTCCAAATTCTCGCGCAATTTAGAGGCGGTCGGAGGTGTTGGTTTCCGACCGCCGAATTCCTTCACCGCCGCCGCGACCCGCGCCATCAGAGCCGACACATTTTCTCGCGCTTTCTGCTCCGACGCTCCGGCGGTCGTCTCGATCTCGACGAGCGTGGTAAAAAGCCTGGCGTCGCCAGGATCGAGCAGCGCCACGACATGCGCCGATTCTCCCGGCGTTCCATCCACCGCCGACTCCAGCATCGGCGCGAACCGCGCCTGCCATCCGCCCGTCTCGCCAGGAGCGAAGGGAACCCTCCCGGCGGCCGCGATCGCCGCATCGACGCACGCCCGCCCGTTGCCGCCCTTCTCCAGCTCGTCGCGGAACCCCTCATACATAGCCCGTAATGTCGGCGACATTGGCTCCGCCCCACCGGCCGCGATGATCCCGTTCTCGATCCGGCTCGCGATCTCCCGAATGCGTTCCCGATGATCCTGGACCGTTTGACGCGCGGGTAGCTCCAGCGGAACAGGCCGCACCAGCCGCTTCGGCCCGGTCTTGTCCACCACCGCATGAAACACCTTGGCGTGAATGCGCCGGTCGCCCGACAGAATGATCGCCTCGCCCTCGATCAGGCGCTGAAGGTCCCGCCAGTCCACGCGCGCCACCTGCCGCACATCGGCCTGGCGCGTGTCGTGATATTCGCCGATGTCCCCGCCACGATAGCTCGTCGCCTGAGCCACATCCGCCTTGCCCGACGTCTCCTCTATCCATTGACGCGTTCGATTGGCGTCTTGCAAACGCATCGCCACGGTGAGAGCAGCGTTGCCGAGCAGCGTGTATGTTCTCTCGCCGAGCTCGGCGAAAATGCCCGAGACTTCCTGAAAGCCAAGCCAGAACGAAATATTCAGGGCGCGACCCTGCCTCAACATCCGCGCCAAATCGCTCGTCGCGTAAGACGAAACCTCGTCGAACACCACCGGATAAGGAGCGTCCGGCCCCAGCATCGCCCTCGGCGTGCTCAACATCTGCGCCATCATGCCGCGCACTGACGTCACCACGATCTTGCCCAGCCCCGCCAACGTGTCGGACGAATTCTCCAAATCCGGCAAGGAGACCACGAGTATGCGCCGATTCAGGATCACGTCGCGCATGTCGATGTCGCCCTGCTCGACTTTGAAGATGTGTCCGAGCGACACCCCCAACTGCGTGAACATTTCCGTGAAGTAGAATCGCGCATAGCCATGCTGCTTCGACGGATCGTCCGATTTCTGCTTGTTGTAGTCGAGCTCCGTATCATAGCCTGGAAGCTCCCCGAGATAGGCTCTCAGCGGGTAGACGACGTCCTGCGGCAAATCCAGCCGAATGTCCCTCGTCTTGCTCGTCGCCGGATCGCGCAGCTCGTAATCGCCCTTAACCGCCAGTTTCCAGATCACGCGCAATTCCAGCGCGTCGCGAATCTTCTCGATGTCGATTCCTATGCCCGCGTGATCCCTGATCCACGTCAAAACCGGTATAACGGCTCCAATCAGCGCGACGGCGCGGCTGCGGAACACGCCGTTCGAATCATTGGCCGCTTGTTCTCCGAGTTGGCTCACCACCATCTCGCGAATCTGGTCGGCGTTGCCCGTCGCGAAAGGATTGAAGCTGTGGCTCTCCTTGCTGCCGCTGGCGACGAGCAGATTGAGATGCAACACGTCGTCCTCGCGCCCGAACCGCCGCGCGAACGCCATCACCTCGCCGAACAGCTCGCTGTCCCCCTTGCCGTCGACCAGGACGAAGCCGCTCCCATGAGTCAGGGCGTTGCATAAGAAACTCAGGATCGCCGTCGTCTTTCCCGCGCCGGTCGTTCCCGGAATCGTCCCATGTTGGCGCGCGTCTGGCGCGGTGATCCACAATTCCTTGCCGTTCACGTCGCGGCCGAGATACACTACGCCCGCCGCCCGCCGCGGCTGCCGGTTTTTCGGATCCGGGTCATTCCAATCCTTCATCCCCGCGCTCTTCGGCAACCGCAGCGGCAATTTGACTCGCCGCGTCAGCACCAGACCAGCGTAACCGATAGCCGCCGGAACGATCACCTCGACTGCGGCCGGCTCGAACGCCATCACGCCGGCGGCGACCGCGAGCACAGCCCCCGAAAATTCGCTCATCAACGCGGCCCACGCTCGCGTCGAGATCGGCCTCAAGTCACGCAACGCCTGAGCGCCCGAGCGCTCGAACCGATCCTGCGGTCCTGAAATCTCGCGCGGGATCATGCCTCGCCTCCGAGGAGCCGCGCCGAACCTGCGCCGATCGCGTTCGCCGACGCGATGCGGCCTGGCGACGACATCAAATCCGAGCCGTCCGAACGCGCGCACGTCGTCCAGCCGCGCGCCCAACAGAACAGAGCATAAGCGGCGACATCCAAGGGATCGCCTTTGGCGACGTGTCTCGTCAATTCGGATTGGCAGGTTGTCCGCCAATCCTCATATTTCCAACCCGTCGAATGACCATATTTTTGTTGCGCTCGAACCAATTTCGCTTTCAAAGCGCTCGCAAACTGTTCGACGGCCGCCTCGGTTTCCGGATGCAACACATTCGGATCGCAATCTCGCGCTTCCCTCATCGCCGCCTTCCGTTGTCCATTGAAATCGCGACCTCGCCCGCGCTAGTCGTGCAGTCCGAAAGATGCCGGACCAGATGGCGCGCCGGACTTCGTCGCCGCCCCCGGCGGCGGCGTGATCTGCGGCGCCTGCTGCAACTCGCGGGCGAGCGCCTCCGGCAACGCAGCGGGCGCCGTATCCGTCGGATGATTAGGCGGCCGCACCGCGGCGGCGAGGCGGGGCGACGAGACTTGTTGGGCCGAAGAGACGATCCCCGCATGATAGCCGCCGTAACCGACCGCCAGCACGCCGGCCGCAACCACGAGACTGGTGAGCAACGGCCGCTTCGACCTCTCGCTGGCCGCTGGCGGCTGGTCAAATTCGCGAGATGGGGCGTCCCGCTTATCCGCTACGGGCGCAACGCCGACGGCCCCATCGAGATGAACATGCACATCGATATGAATGTGCGGCGGCTCGACGATGATTTTCGACCGGCCGTCCGCCGCATCCGAGAAAGGCGCCTCCATCAAAACCTCCTTACTTGCGTTCGCGACACATGATCGAACGGCCTCGCGCGAATAAAATCCCTCGATATTTCCGTCGCCGCCGCGAAATCCATCGATCGCCTTTCCGCCAAATTTGTCGGCTCGGATCGCCCCTCATGACTCGCTTTGCCCCTCCCGCAACGCCCCCGAACACGGATTTGCCGATATGCGAAAACTCAAACCTGTGACGCAGGGCGACAATCACGCAGCCGCCGCCCCACCGGTCAACTCGATCCTCGCCGTCGTTACGACCGCGAACTCCCTGCGCAGCCATCAGGACGATCGGAGCGCGGAGAGGGCGCGGTCGATCGACGGGAGAGACAAAGCTTCGCCGAGCATCCGTTCCGTCGCCCAATGATCGCGCGCGCCGAGCGCCTCGACGCGCGGCGTCGGATGGAGTTGCGGATTGAACATGTCGGCGGGATATCCCAACGAATGCAGCGCATACCAGAGCCGGCGGTCGACCAGCTTCAAAAACCCGAATTGCGACGGCGGTAGAACGCCCCCTTCCAGCCGCGCCGCGATCAACACGCTCATCGCCGCCGTCGTCGTGAAACCGTGCATGCTCATCGTGTCGACGAGCGGCTGTCGGAAATCGCGCGAACCAAGCAAGTCATCGGCCTTGGCGATCAGGGCAACCGGGAAAGCGAGCCCCTTTGCGGGGCCCCCGCGCCCTTCCTTGCCGGCGGGGATGAGGGACTCCGAGAGATCGCCGAGATAGGCGAGCGCTTCATCCCGTCGCTGCGCGCGATGTAGAGAAAAAACCGCCAGCATGCAGCGCAGATGCGGCGGGGCATCTTCAGGCTCGCGTCTGGGGTCGCCGAGTTGGCGCGCGAGCTCGGCCCATGCCGCCCCCTCGTTGAACCCGCCGTTCTTGTCCGTCGCCCAACGTGCGACCCACTCGGCGCGGCTCAACGCCCGATCTGCCGGCCGGGGCTCTTTGTGGTCGATATCGACCAAGCCCAAACGCCGCCCGACGAAGGCCGCCGGCGTACGAAACGTCTTAACCTGCTCGCGTATCAATCCTTCGAGATCGAGCGCTCTGGAAAACCGCTTCGCTCCTGCGCGGCTGAAACACGCCGCCGCCAGAACCAGCACCAGCCCGATAGACGGCAGAAGAAAGAAGCGCCCGACCTCGCGCGCGAGGCGGACGAGTTGAAGAAATTTCACTTTGGTCGGATCGGTCGCCATAACCTGCGCGTCGGCGACGTCATAACGGTCGGTGAACAGATGAATGAGCCTCATCTGCCCGTGCAACGTCTGCATCGCAATCGCGCTGATCTCGGCATGCATCTCCTCCCAGAGATACCAACCGCCCAATCCGATCCCGACGACAAACACCGCCACGGTCATGAGAAACGCCGCGCCGTCGCTGCCGCCTTCGTGGGAGGACGCCGAGCGCGCCATTACCTCCCCACCGCACCATTGTCGGCGACCAACTCGGCCGACGCGCGCTTCTGCAATCGTCCGGCGTGCTGCAATACTTTACGCAGATACTCCGTCTTGTGCCGCTCGGTATGTGAATGATAGAGGCCGACGCCTTCCCAAATGTCGCCCTTCGCCTCGTCGAGCGCCTGGCGCAAAATCCATGCGCCCGCTTCGATATTGGCGCAAAACTCATCGCGCAGCGCGAGGTAGGTCGCATCCACCGACGCCCGCCAATGCGCCGCGAGTTTGGGCAGCCAACTATCGTTGACTTGCATCGGACCGATGTCGACGGTCTTATTTGTGTTCTGACTGACCTCCCCGAGGCGTCCGTTCTCGACGTTGAGCAGGATCAACAAGATCGCCGGCGGAACAGCGTGAGCGCTCGCCGCCGCGTCAATGCACTCCTTGATAAAAGTCCCGCGCGCCATGTCGTCGGCCGCCCGCGTCGGGGCGTTGTGCAACGCCGCGATCGCGAGCGCGC
This sequence comes from Methylocystis sp., assembly GCF_021731785.1. Lineage (GTDB taxonomy): Bacteria > Pseudomonadota > Alphaproteobacteria > Rhizobiales > Beijerinckiaceae > Methylocystis. The sequence continues at coordinate 100,768 of NZ_JAKFWS010000031.1, read as the reverse complement.
AAACGAATATCCTCTTCATCAAATCGTCTCCGCCTTGGGCCGTTCCATCGAACCGCTCCCGGCCTGCATCGCATTTTCATCGGCATCTCCGACCGATTGCGCCGCCTCGGCCCGCCGCGTCGACGCGATCCACACGCGGCCCAGATCCTCGACGATGATCCCATTTGGCCCCGCCGCCTGAAACATCGCCTCCATCGTCGCCAGCATCACCGCCTTAAACGACCCCGTGCCGATCTCCGCGAGCTTGTAGCCGAGCAACGCGCCGTCGTCGGGTTCGGTTTTAAGTGAAAAGCCTTCTCCCCTGACTTCGCGCCACAATGCTTCGCCAGCGATCACGAACAATGGCAGCAATCCATCCGCCGCGACGGCGCAATCGAGCGCAACGCTTTCCCCCGCGAGCAACACCGGGCGTCCCTCCTTCAGCAACAGCCGCTCCAAAACCCCCTCGACCTCTCCGATATCCAGGCTCACGCCGCCCTCCTGCGCTTCCATACGGGAACCGCCGTGCGCTCGGCGCCGACGAACAGCCGCCGCGCAAGCCGCAGCACCGACGGCACGGTCAGTCCGGCCCAACGGACCACGACAAAAAACGTCATGCCCATGATCGCGATATAGAACGTCGCCCAGCTCCAATAGACCACGAACACGAGCAGCGGCAGGCATGCGCGCCCGTCGAGAAACAAGATGCGCGTCGGCAACGCGGTGTTTCGCCACATCAGCCTTCCTCTTTCAATTCATAGGCGGCCGTCTGCTCGCTGATGCGGCCTTCCATCAGCGCATTCTGGATCGATTTGGCGAATGACTGACCCTGTTCTTCGATCGCTCGTCGCGTCAGGCTGGGCCACTGCGCGGGATCCGTCTCCAGAAAGCGCGTGCGCAATTTGCGATCGAACACCAGAAACTCGCGCAGCGCCGTGCGCTTGCCGTCCGTCGATTGCGCCAGCCGCTGATTGATGACCAGCCGCAACGACTGCGCCACCGCGCTGATCAAATTCTCTCTCTCGGCCGACGGACACAGGCTCGCAATGCGCTGCATCGTCAAAGCGACGTCATTCGCATGGATCGTCGTCGTCAACGTGTGCCCGGAAATCGCCGCCTGTATGGCCGCGCTCATCGTCGCCGTATCGCGACACTCGCCGACGATGATATCGGTCGGCTCCCGCCGCATGCAGCCGCGAATGAATTCCTCGAATGTCGGCAGGTCGCGCGGGATCTCGCTCTGATTGATCGTCGAACACAGACTCTTGACGCGATCGAGCAAAAACTCCACCGGCGCGGCGCCCTCCACAATGTCGTAATGACCGTTCGCGTCGTGCAGTTTCGCGATCGTCATGCCGGCGATCAGCGTCGACTTGCCGGACCCCGTCCCGCCCGAGACGATCACCATGCCATTGCGCGGCCGAAACGCCTCCATGATGCCCGGCTCGACCAGCTGCTGTTCCAGCGACGGCGGCAAATCCGGGATCGGACGCATCACCACATTCGCGCCGAAGCGTCGGCTCGTGCGCGTCGGCGTGACGTTCAACCGGTAACGCAGCCGCTCCGAGCGGCTCACCGCGATTTCATATGTCGTGTCGAGCGCCGCGCCGCCTTGCAATCGCGCCATGCCATCCGCGCCATAGAGATGATTGACGATCTGCGCGATCTCCGCCTCGTCCAGCGTGTCGTCGTTCACCTTGCGATTGCGGCCGTAAACCCTGATCGAAGGCGATCCCCCCGTTTGAAACGAAATGCGTGACGCCCCCGCCCGATAGGCCCACGTCAAAAGCGAATCCAGCCCTGGCGCGCTCTTGCGCGGGTCCGCAACCCAACACAGGCCCGGCCCCTCCCATTCTCTCCCAGCGGCTGCATCCGTCTTTACGACATTGAGCATGGTTTCATCCCAATTGATGGCGCGCGCGACGGCGCAAGGCGCCAGCGCGCCATCGTCCAGCCATTCCTAATCTCTCGAGAACTCGCGCCATCGTCTCGACGCCGACCGCTCGGGCCGCCCATCTGTCGGCGTCGAGCTCGTAGCGCCACTTTACCGCCAGCAGCCAAATCCCCGCGCAAGCAAGCCCGATCGCGGGCGCGCCCATCGCCGCGCCGACGAGCATTATGGCCATTGCGCCGAACGGAATGAGCCAGCGCCGACGCTGGCGCGTGCGCGCAGCTTGATGCGCGAGCGTCGGACGCCACACGCTCGGTCCGGCGTCCACCGCGCCTTGCGACAGCTCCACCACCCGCGGCAACGGCCACGACGCGCAACGCGCGCGCACGCGCTTCTCCGTGATGTTGATCGCCAGCCGACAATCGCCGATGCCCGCCTGCTTCATCAGGTCTTCGAAATCGGACCATAGATCCTTTCGGTATTTCATCGCTTGCTCCCTGACGAAACAAAGCCGGCGCGCCGTCAACACACACGCATCTTTGCTTTCCTCCCCCTCTCCACAAACGATCAGTCTATTTCGGACAAGGCCCGTGGCGCTTCGCGCCCCACCGCCGCGCGTCGGCGCGCAGGCCAGGCTGATCGGTGATGCGCACGATGCGGTCGCCCGCGCGCAGTTCGTCGCGCCCGCCGTTCACGATGCTGTTTTGAAAAACGACTTTCGGATGCGCGACGAGCCCCTGACGCAACAACACCCGATAGCGCGCCATGCCGACGATGTCCCGCTGCAGCCGTCCGAGGTCGGCGAGAAAGATCTCCACCCCCTGCTTCTCGCCCTGCGCCCAGCCCTCCGCCACCCATTTGTTCCAGTAGGCGGCTTCTTGCTCGGTGCGCGGCAGCACCGCGTCATGCGGGCGCGATGGCGCTCGCCAATTCCTCACTAAATACGCGCGCCAATTGGGCGGCGCCGACGCAAGCTGCGCTTCGCGCGTGATCCCGTAGACGCAGTCGGTCTCCCGCGCCACCTGAGCGTTGTCGCCCAGGGCGAACGCGAGCTGCGCATGCGTGACCACCGGCGGCCGCATCAATGTGCGCCCGCCGCCGAGCGGCAGCACCAGCGCATGAAAATCATAGGTCTCATCCAGCGTCGGCTCATAACGCCGCAGCATTTCGTTGATCGCAAACGCCCGCCCCGCCAGCCCACCCTGCGCCCCGAACGTCAACGCCGCTTGATGCAACACATCTTCCCGCCCCGGCTCGAGACCGAGACCGGGATCTCCTCCTCCCGCCCTCACCGCCTGCAGGGTCTCAAGAGAAGGAGGCCGCTCGCCGCCGACCACTGCCGGCTCGTGCGCTGCGCCTGTGATCGGCTTGTTAAGCGGATTGCCAAGCACATGCGCCGCGGCGTCAACATCTTCCGGCGAAGGCGCGGGAGGCACGGGATAGACGGCGATGCCGCCGTTCGCCCAGGCGGGCGCTGAGGCCGGGCCTCCGGGGTAGAACATCATCGACGCGATGATCGTCGACGCCAGAACAGTCGATGCAAATTTCGTTTTTCGTGATCTAGACATGATAAATCACCTGCACGCGATGGTGTTGCGGATCGACCTGCACGGTCGCCCGATCCCCGGCGGCGTGGCCGATCGCCTGGAATATGTCATAGACGCGCTGCGGCCCCGCGCTGATGCCGATCGACACCGACGGCGCGTTGAACGGAGCATCGACCACGACGTCGTAACCAACCTCTTTGGCGAGTTTCTCCACCGCGCCTTCAATCGGGCCTTCCCATTCGAAGGCGACTACTTTGTCGAGCTCCGCCGGGACCACAGCCGGCCCGCCACGCCGCGATGGCTGCAGACGACCAAGTGCGCTCATCTCCTTGTCGACATGCGCCATGCTCCGCCGCATAGCGATCTCCGCATTTGGCATGCCCGCCACGTCGACCGTCGTTGGCACTTCATGCGCGCAGCCCGCGAGCGAGACCAACAAACCTGACAAGATAAGACGTCGATCGCCTCGCATGTGCTTTGCTCCGATTGTTCGGGCGATCACGCTAGCCGCCGTCTGCGCGAACGCCGAACCAAACCCGATGGGACAAATCGACGGTTCTTCATGCGGTGCAGGCGCCAGATCTCCGCGTCCTCAGCGGCCGAACCCACGCCGTCCTCCGCCGGCGCGCGAGAATTGCTGCGTTCGAGCCGTGAAACACAGCGCGACGCCGCGCCGAAAAGAACCACGCTGTTTGGACGAATCTGAATGCGCACGCTGGCCATGAACATTTCTCCCATCGTCAAGTCGATCTTTCACGATGCCGATCGTCCGTCTGAAGCGCGCGAATGACAAAGCTCTCATGCGGCGAAACCGAAATCTTTTTGCCATTCCAACCCGACGCCGGACAGCCTATTGCGCGGCGATCTCCAGATGCTCGTTGCGCGCGTCCCCGTAACGAAGCTTGGCGCCGATGCCATGGGCGTCCGCCAATTCGGCGGTCAGTTCGTCGACGACCCCCGACTCCGCGCGCGCGTCGAGTTCGCCGCGCCTCAACCGTTTGGCTTTGCGTTCCTCGATCTCCTTCTCGGCCGAACCGCCTGGGAATATCTTGGCGAGGCGGCGCAGCGCCTCGCGGAAGCCGATCCGGTCGTAGAGACGATTGCGTAGCGCCCGATCGCCAGGCGTCGTCGACAGAGCCCAGAGCTCGATCGGTCCAAGCGTGTTGACCAACATCTGCTCGTATTTGGCGTTGTCCGCTTGCAACACCGCCAGAAACGGCGCCCCTGCCGCGCCCGGTCCATGCAGCCGAAACCGCACGACGTCGGCGCTCGCATCGGACAGATGGAAACGCTCAATGATGTCTTCGGCCTCGGTATCGTCGCCGGCGCGCAAAACGAAGCGTCCGGTCGATTGCGCGACGATCCCGTCTCCCATGTCGCTCAATCTTTGACTCGCAAAGCCCAATTGCGTGTTGTGCTTGCGGCCTTCACGGACATCGAGTTCGGCCTGCGCCCTCACCTGTGGACTGCCCTGGGTGCGGTGCCACTCGTCGTAATCGAGCCGCTTTACAGATTCGTAGGTTTCCTGGAATCGAACCTGGTGGTGGCCGCGCACATGCTCCGGCACCAGAGGCAGATAGTCGGGCTTGAGAAAAAAATTGCGCGCGATGATGTGCCGGCCCAGCATATACATCATCTCGGTCTGACGGTTCGCCGCCGCCGAACCGGACGGCGCCACTTCCGCCAGATCCATAACGATGACACGCGCCGGCCCGAAATCGAGCTTCGTCGGGCTGTTCAACGTCGGAAACTTTCGAATCACGTCGTAGATGTAACGCTCAAACAGATCCGACGCCTGCTCGGCCGTCAGGGAGATCGTCAACTTGCCAAACATATCCTTCACCTGATCCGTACGCACGGCGCCGATCAAGTCTTGCAACAAGGGGACGGCATGACGCTGCGCAATCTCGGCGAGCCGGTATTCCCTGACGTTGCATAACGCCGTCACCACATCGCGCCAGTGCGGCTCTTCGTGGTGCAGGTCGATCCGATATTTTTCGATCGCCGCATCGACCGCAGGCTCCACGTCGCGGCGGTAACGTTTCGGCGATGCGCCCGGAACATCCGTGCAGAGACGATAGGCTTCGTCGATCACGATGCCGATCATCTGGTTCATTCCCTCGAAAGGCGTGCTCTGATCCGGCGGCAGCGTGATCAACGCCAGAAAATTCTGCAAAAATGCTTTTTCGAGCGGCAGCGGATATTCGCACCCCACCTGCAGATCGAACACGTTGAACTCGAAGCCTGGCGCAAACTGCATCCTCGTGAAAATCGCCTCGTGCCGACGACTCGGCCCCAGCGCTTCTTGCACCAGCAGCACGAACCCTTCCGCCGAGTCCCCGATATCCAGCTTGCCAATCAGCGGCAGCTTCGCGCCGCGCGCCCCGAGCGCCGCCGGGCTCAGACACAGGCCGAGATTGATCGTATTCGCCAGAACCGACTTTCCCGACCCCGGCGGCGCAACGAATATGTCGGTCACCGCGGGCCGCTTCGAACCGCCGGAGGGATCATACGGCCACATCGCGCCATTTGGCTGACGAAAGAGGATGCTGCCTCTCTCCCACGGCGACGCCGTCCGGCCCCACGGCAACATCGTGAACACATCCCCGACCAACGCCACCGACGGCGGCGCCGTCGACGTCAGTGCGAGACCGGGCACGCTGCTCATGACGCCCTCGAGCGGATCGCCGATCGCCGTCGTCGCCCGGCAATTGCCCCAGGCTTCCAGACGCTGTTTCAGCGTCGACAGACGAAGTCTCAACTTCCCAACTTCGCCAAACGGTGCCCAGGTCGCGAAGGACGCGCGGAGCCGCACGGCGATGTGATTGTTGGCTTCGCGCTCATGGTCCAGAAACTCGAAGGCGCGTGTCACATCCTTGTTTCCGGGAAACATCCACAAGAACTTCGCGCCGACGCGCTTCAGCTGCATGTCGGAATTGCCGCCCCCCTCGATCACAAACGACACCCGCCACGGAATGCGGTCCTGGCCGAGCCGCGACGAAAGTTCGACGAAAGGTCGCGGATCCTCCGGACCGAGCGTCATGTCGACGGCCCCATAATCGAAGAGGCCAAGTTCGACGCGTTGCCCATCGAGCACGACCGCGTCGGAGTCGAAAAAGTGGTCCCGCAGCGGCGGCCACATCAGCAGTTCCAGAGGCGGCCGCTTGTCGCCCTCGTCGGGCCAGCGTGGTCGGAACCCGTCGCCGACGAATATCGGACGCCAAGAGGAGCCGACCGTTTCGCGATACATGGCTTCGCGCGCGACAATCACGCCGTCATGCGCCGAGATTTCCGTCGCCGCTACATCCAGGCCTTTCAGCGACGACAGCACGCGCGACACGAACCCCGCATGGCGCGCCGCCATCACCTCGCTGCGCAAAAAGAACTTTTGGGCGTCGCCGATCTTGTCGCATTTCTTGGCCAACGCCGCCTGTTCCTCCTTCATCTGCTTGCGCTCTTCCTTGGTGAGCGCCCCGGCGCGCGTCCAAAGAACGAAATACGCCGCTTCCCAACGCATAGTGCCGGTCCACAGCTTCTTGCGTTCATCGAGAATGTCATGGAGATCGAGTCCGATCTCCCTCGCGACTTCCCGGCACGCCCCCATATTGACCCGTTCGATTTCGACCGCCGCGAGATCCGGGTCTGACGCATACCAGCCAACGATCGCATGGCCCCTGTTTTCCAGAGTGCCCGAAATATCGATGCGCATGGCGTTCGCCAACCGCTCGATATCGGCGCGCGTCGACATGCGCCGCATCCCGCCGAGCCGAATGAAACTCAGATAATCGCCTTGCTTGGTGACCAGCGCGTTGGCGTGCGACGTCTCGATGTCGCAAAAACTCGCCAGCGGCTGTTTCACCATCAAGGACACAGCGGCGAGGCCGCGCGAAATCAAATTCAACACCAGAATTCCTCCGAGTCCGATATCTCGATTCGCGCTTCCCCTGACCTTGCGCGAGCTATTTGACCGCGCCCGCCGCCCTCATGCCTTCGACGATCGACAACGGCCCAGCTTCCCATCCCAAGTTCGTAAGCCGCACCACGTCTTGCGTCTCCAATTTGCCGGAGCTGTCGGCGATCTCTCCGACGCGCGGAAACGCCGCCCGTATCTCGGGCGCCGCGGACCAATCGGCCGCATCAGCGATCTTGTATGTGTAGGTTACGGTCGCCTCGGCGTAATCGCCGTTCCGGCGCGGCCCTTCCCATTTCAGGACCGACCCGAGCGCCAACTTGCCGTAGCAGAAATCTCCTCTCTTCACGGTTTTCGCCGGCTCGAACATATTCTCGGCGATATCCTTTTCCTGATAAAACGTCTCGCCCTTCGTCGTCAGACTATACGTCCACATCTTCACTACGCCGCCGGTGATTTGCGGTACCTCCTCGATCTGATCGTTCTTCAACAGCCCGGCGCGCACCAACACGTCGAACCGGCGAACAACCGCGTCCTCCCGCGTGATGAATTGATCGAGCAACCTCGTTAGGCTGTACCCCAAACACACGTCTTGCCCGAGAGCCTTCGACAACGCCGCGCCGAAGTTGCTCTCGTTGGCGGCGCGCTCATCGCCGCAACCCGCCAAAGCGACGATGAAACAGATCGCCGAATATCGAAGTCCAGTCCTCATTGCGTAAGGTCCTTTTCCTGAAACCGCCGAGCGGCCGATATGTCTTGTCGTTTCGAGTTGCTCTTCAAAGTCTCGACCAATTGCGGATAGACGTCGCGCCCGTTCCAAAGGAAGCGCCCGAGCGGAAGCAGACGCGCGCCGCCCAGAAGCTCCGCGCGGCGGTCGTAAGAACTCGGCGACAACCGCAGCAGCGCCTCCGCGAGATCGCGTGGCGACGTCGTGCCGATGCGCCTTAGCGCCGCGAGACCGCGATCTTTCAACGCGGCATAGGCCGAAGCGGCGACGCGCGCGGGCGGGGGGGCGGAAAACGAAAGCCGGTCCAGGCACAGCGGCCTGCCATGCTTCGCCAATGTCAGATGAATGTCCCAGACGAGCGCGTTCAGCACGCCCTGCGTCACTTCCGGCAGCCAGATTAACGTCGCTTCGCGATCGATCTCGGGCCGCTCGAGATGCTGCGTCAGATGGCACAAAGGACAACTCGACGCCGAAATTCCGCAATCTTGGTTGGAATGATCGTCATCGAGATGAAATCTCTCTTGCCCGATAAAGATCGGGCCCCCACAAAACCGACATAAGCCGAGAACGTCTCCGCCCTGTCGCTCACGCCCCGAGACAACGCGGGAACGCTCTCCCCCGGTCGCATTCACGGACCCGGCGCGAACCGATAACACCAGCGGCTGCACGCGCATCACCGCCCCATCATGCGTTGTTGCTTTGTCGACAATCGCATACGTAATCGCTCGCCTGTTTTAAGAGTGAAAACGCCCTTGCCAGTTCTCGGCTTCACAGCCGCTGAACCGGCAAGAGCTACGACGACCCGCGCCCCGCCGATGCGCCGAAAAAACTCAGAACCCCAGTCCGCGCCCGAGAGCGACGGACCACGCGCGAACCGGCTGGGAAGCGGGGACAGACGCATCACGCCTACTGGAACGTGATCACGCCAGCCTGATCGTTCACCTTCGCGCCCGCGCCGGTCGTCGTGTAGGAGGCCTTCTGGATCCACGACCCGCCCGCCACGAACAACCCGGTCAACACGAGACCGGTCAGTCCCGCGGCGACCTTGCCGCTCTCGCGGTTTTCCGGCTGACGCGATTGCCACAAAAACCAGACGCCAGCGACGAATGTGACCAACGCCGCCACATACATCGCCGTCGAGCCGGCGAACCCACCGGCCGTTGAAAATTCTTTGGCGATGTTCTGCACCTGAGCGCCGAGCGTCTGGCCCGCCGCCTGCGCATAAGCTGCCGTCGCCCCCATCGAAACCGTGAGCAACGAACCGGCAGCCACCGCAGCCAGGCGGGATTTGAGTTTGGGAAAAGTCAGCAACTTCGATCTCCTTTGGTGACGAGAGCAGATGGTCTGCCCTCGAGGCAAAGGATCCGACGCGAACGCGCGAACGACGAAATTCTTTTTTTGCAAGTCAAATTCTTTTTTTTGGTTCGGCGTTCAAGCCGCGCTGTACGTCAAAAACCAGATCCCCGCGCAAAGCGCCAATCCGATCACCGCAATCATCGCAATATCGAACAACCCGTAACGGCGGGCGTTGGAAGAAAAGTGCCGCGCCCATCGACGCAGCGCCCAGGCGAAAACGCAAACAGTGACCGCCGCCGCGCCCGTCAACAACCCGCCCATCCTGAACGCGAAGTCCAGCGGGATTTCTCCTTGCTCCCCCAGTAAAGCGACAACGCCCACTGCCAGATAAAGACCCACGACCGACAATAGCCCCGAATAAAAGAGGACCCAGCCGCTCAACGAGATCGCCGTCGGCGAGTTCTTGATGCTTTCCAATGTCGACATTGCCCTTTTGTCCTTTCCTTTGGTCTCCGCGTCTTCACGCCAACAGCGTGAAGCCGATTGCGCACGACACAAAGCCGGCGATCGACAGCAGCACGCAGCTCGCCAGGTCGCTTCGCAACGTGACCAACACGCCTTGTTCGGGTCGGCTATCCCAAAATCCGAATTTGTCCCATTTGTTCAGACGCCAGCCGCACAGCGCCAATCGCGCGCAGGCAGAGACAAAGCACGTCGTTGAAAACATCAAAGACGCCAGGGATAGACGTCCGACGCTCTCCCCAAATATCCAAAGCGCGCCGACGGTCACGCCCAGGGCGCAGAAAAACGCCAGATCGATGATCTGGTTTCGTCTCACGGCCGCTTTTTCCACATCGGCCAACCGTTCTCGGTGAGGAAACTGCATCTTCCGATCTTTCACGCTTTGAAAACGGCCACCAGCCAACTCGAAACCGTGACGATGTTGATGAGCATGATTCCGAACACGAATTGGACTCCGCATCCCCCGGCGCTGCGCCTGCTGCGTCCGCCGATCACGGCGTTCCAGGTCAACATCGCGAAAAAACAAGCCATCGCCCCAAACGCCTGGAAAAATCCCTGGAACAACTTGACGACATTGACGACCGCGTCGCCCGGTGTCTGACCCAGCACGCCGCTGCTCACCGTCGGCGCGGTGTAGCTCGTCAACGCCGACACCTGGACCTGCAGATTCGTGCCGGCGGTGTTGTTGGCCATTGTGAGAATCGACGGGAACGACGCGAACGCCCCCGACAACAGCAGCGCAACGAATGGAACCCACGGACGGCCGCGAAAGGGGTTATGCGGATGCGCCTGCATCCAAAACCCCCATGTGGACGACAGGAACAGGCCGATCGCGGCAAGATAAGAAAAAGTCGGCAATAGGATCGCGATCGCATTGCCGATTTGACCAGCAAAATTTACAAGTCCCTGCACGATGTCGCCTCCGTCGGATCCAACCTTTTAGCGGATCGAACCTTTCTCGGTCTGGACGACCCATTCGCTCCCGCGCTGGCTGATCTTTGTGACGCGCCCATATCCCGGAACATTGGCGCCAACCGCCACTTGCAACGGCAAAACATCGTCGCCGCTTCGATCAATCTCGGAGAGCATCGCAAGACCAGGCGACGCTGCCTGAACACGATAGCGGGCGGCCGGCGGCGCGGCGGGCGCTTCCGTCGATAACGACGCTGTAATCACGCCCTTCTGGGCGCCTGAAGCCGGCGACGGCGCGGAATTCGTTGGCGAAGCGTCCGGCGGTGTGATGGATGTCGCTTTCGCGGCGTTCAGAGCCCCCTGCGCTTCTCCGAGATTGAGGCGACGTTCGAAGTCCGCGAGCTTTGCCTCTACCGCCTTAGTCGACTTCTGATGCTCGCCTGCAATCTTCGCCACTTCCTCGCGCGTGCGGCGCACCAGTGTGGAGACCTCGGTGATCATGCTGTAGAGCTTGGTTTCGTCGACAGGCGCCGCCTTCGCGTCATCCCCCTTAATGGTCGCGTCCTTCACGACCGACGCGACGCGCGGCCCATCTTCCAGCTTCTTCTTCGCGCTCGCCTCCGTGTCATGCGCGGCGACCGCCGCGACCGTTTGATTGGCGGGACCCACCGCCGCCCCGCCGACGGCAGGTGATTTTGCTGGCTCCCCGGCGGACGTCGCCAGTCCCACTTCGCTCACCGTCGGCGCGACGACAGCTGCGGTTTCCTTCGGCGCCCCGACGCCCGAAACTGTCCCAGAAGTTGCATCAGAGGCTTTTTCTCGATCTTTGGACCGCGCTCCGCTTTCCCACAAAGACTCGACTTCCTTGATCAATTGCTGCGTCGGCGCGACGGCCGGACGCTCCACAACCACCGGCGCGACGTCGCGTCGCAGCGCGGTCGCCAGTTTCGCCGCCGGCGCCATCAGCCCCGTTTCCGAAACGGGGGCCGCAGACGAACCGTCCTTCCCATCGGGCCAAAACGCGACCGCTCCCATAACGACGGCGCCGAGCGCAATCGCAGACGCGCCCCCGAGAACGTCGGCGCGCCGCCACATCGGCTTCGGGGACGAAACGGGACCATCTTTATCGTCCGCCGCCAATGCCGGCTCAATTCCTTCCGGACTTCTCCCCTCGCTCTGGCGGTCAGTTCCCGCAATCGCGGCGAGGCCGTCTGACAGAACCGCCTGAAGCCGCGTGAAGCGCGACGAAACCGCGTCCCCGACGCCCTTCGCGGACACCCTCCATTTATGCGTCCCCGGGCTCACTCCGGACACCGTCTCGACATCCTGGCCCAGCACGCCGAGCATGACGGCGTCGGCGTCTTCGCCGGCGGGAAAATTCAGTTCAGCAGCAGCGTCGCTCATCGTTTCCTCCTGTGACCGGTAGATCGAAAGATTCGCAGGCGCCCGCGCGAATGACGCAATGCGCGGCGCGAATTATTTCGTGTTGAGGCCGGCTGGCGAGAACGTCTCGGCGGACGTCGGCGCCACGACGTTTTGCAAAAACACGACGCCGACGCCGGCGTTCGCCGCGAGATACACCGTCGAGGTCTTTGGCGTTTGCATTTGCAGCGTTTGCCCGACCTGCGCCCCCGCCGCGCCCGCTGCGATTCCCGCCTGTTGGCGGAAATCGAGATTGCGATAGCTCGTCGCATAGCCGCCATACGGCAGGAACTGCATCGTGGACCCCGATAGGGCGATCGCCTGTCCGAGCCCAGCGACGAACGCCGCCGCGGCAGGCAGCGCGAAGCGCTCGAAGTAATGCTGATCCACGCTCGTCGCGACGGCCGTCTCCATGGAGTCCGGCGCAATCACGAGGCCCCGCACCTGAATGGCTTGCCCGTGATGTTCGATCGTGTGCACCTGCACGATCAATCGATCGGTGTTTCCGAACAATGAACTATTCATCTGATTCTTCGAAAACATCCCGATCATTCGGTCGCCCGCCAAAGGCCCGGAGTCCGCCTCCAAAACGATCGGCCCGCCGGTGTCGGAATTCACCGAAACAATCGTATGTGCGTAAACGCCGCGCCCCGCCGGAACCAGCACCATCTCCGGCGCGGGCCGCGCCTGACGCGATTGCGGATAACCGCGCGGGGCCCGTTCCGCGCCGTCCTCGTAACGCGCTCCCGGCGGCACATCGCCGACGACGTCCGCCGCCGGCGTCAGCACAAGGTCGGTGCGCGGCGGGCGCGCTTCCCACTGCCGGAACAAATCTCCGGCCGCCTGCTTGTATTGAGCATCCTCGGCCGCGCCCGTCGTCTCGCTCGTCGACGCGATCTTTTCAAAGCGCGCCGGTTCGTCGTGCGATTCTTCTGGCGGGACATACGTCGGCGCCGGTTCGGGGACCGGACGAACGACAGGCTGCGGCGGCGGCTCCTCTTTCGCGGTCTCCACCGCGGCGGGCGTATCCACGATCTTCAGCGGCACGCTCGCCGGCATCGGCGGCGTATAGGATTCACCGTTCGCCAAGGCTTGTCGCGCCTTGTCCTGCGCGTGGCGCAGGAGCAACGCGTCTTGCGCGGCATTGCTCTGCATCCCGCCCGGCAACGCGTCGACCTCCGGCATTTTCGCGACCGATGATTCCGGGGCAGGCGGATGAGTAATCGACGACGCGCCGATTGCGAGCGCCGCCATCGACACGCCGACGCCGGCGATGGTCAAGAGCCGCGCCGGCCCTCCCCTCCCGGCTCGATTGAACCCCCGCAAAAGCGACAAGAACGAATTTTTCGACACAAAACCAGACATCTCAATCCTCCGTAAGGGAAGCCGACACGGTGCGCCCGTAGTGGGACAGCAGCACCACCGGCGTCGCCGGCACCTGATAGACGGTGAGACCGCCCTCGGCCGCCTCCGACGCCGTCCATTCCGGAGAGATCAGCGTGAGGCGCGTGCGCAAATAGACGCGGTCGCCGAGCCGCCAGGCGCGCAATTCATCCGGAGAGACGCCCTGGACCGAGAGCGGCGTCGCCTCCGCTGGCGGCACGCCGTCGAGCATCGCGGTCAAGAACGGCGCGGCGGTGTCGGGCGCGGGCCCGCGAATAGCCCCCGCTTTGGCGTTGGGGCCGCGATCGGCGACCTGAATGCTCATATCCGCGTCATAGCGGCCGCCGCCGCCGACCAATAAGAAGCTAATCGGCTTCGGCGCTCCCTGCAGCGTCACCACCAAACCGCCGCGCGGCTGCAACGACATCGGCGTGATTTCCAGGACGTTCGAGCCCTTCTTCGGCGTGCAAACGTAAAAGCCGGTGGCGGCGACCGCCGGCCCTCCGGAGTTCGGGCCAGTGTTGCAATTCGACCCGTCCGCCACAGCCGCCGGATTGGAGTTGGTGTCCCATTCGATCGGCCACGGTTCGCCGGTGCGGTCGAAAAACGACAGCGCGGTGGGATAGCCCTTGACGGTCTGTATGATGTTGACCGCCTGGCCCGGCGTGAAAGAAACGGTTACACGCCGACTCCCCGGCGCTGCGAACTCCGTCGTCGCCTGTTCCTGCGCGCGTTTGTTGTCGCCGAATCTCTTGCCCAAGTCGCGGATCATTCCCGGCGTCATCGGTATGATATTGGCGACGCGGTCGGACGAACCGGTCGCCGCCTCGGCCTGCCCCCCGCCTTGGCCCCCGGCGCCGTTCGCCGAGTACGGCAGACTCGCCGCCTGTTGCGCCATGCACGGCGAAGCAGCCGCCAGAGCGGCGGCCACTCCCAATATCGTCGATCTTCGCCACATGCGCGTCCCTTCCCTGTTCACTGCCGAACCGCCACGAACTCGTCGATCGCCAATCCGTCCGGACGATCCTCGGCGTTCGTCCGCACGACGAGCGCCTTGATCATCAAATTCTGCGTGTTGCTCTGATTGCTGTTTTGACAGGTCTGAACGATCGGAACCTGGATGCGGTAGGCGAGCGCGTCACCGACGCTCGTGACTTCGCTAATGATCGCCGCCCGCTGCGCCTGCGCGTAACAGAGCAGCATCGCCCGCTTCATGGCCTCGAAATTTTTCGTGTCCATGAGGCTCGTGGCGAAGGAGTTCCAGCCTCGCACCGTGAATTTACGAGTCGCCGCGCTCAGTTGCTGCGGGTAATCGTTGTAGTTCACATTGTAGGGAGCAAGGATCGCCCGCGTGGACCATTCGAGCATCTGCGCATCGTCGATGACCGGACTGTCCAACGCCGTCACCGCGCGCGTCTGCCGACCGTCGATCACGAAATATTTCGGCGTCGGAGGATGCGTCCACACATACACGTCATGGACCACGAAGGCCGTCAGCAGAACCGACGAACCGATCGCAAGCCCAATGCACTTGCTGACGAGAGACGCCTGAAAATCCGGGTCGGATAGTCTGCGGGTGATCGCTGCATGTTCGTTTTGCATGGAGCGATATTCGCCGCTCAACGCGCGAACGCGCACGCCATTTCAAATCACTCCTGCATTGTTTGGTCGCTCGACCGCGCAAAGACACAGGCCGGCAACCCAGTTGACAACCTACGGGCCGGTCGAGCGATCACATTGCGCGCATTCGCATCCAGCAAAATCTCGGTTTGACCCGACAGATTGTCTCTGCATAGACATCGCCGGAGACCAGAACGGAGCGTCGCGATCGACCCCTCTGCGGCCCAACGACGCGCCTCATCCGCACATAGTTCGTAAGTCGCGCGCGCCGCCTCCCGCGTCGGCTGTTCGCGCACGACCGATGCAGAAGGGCGCGACGCCATGCGGCCGCATGTTGCAATTGCGCTGATTTGATCGAGCGGGCATTTCGTGCAGTGCGCGCGGACGCGCTCGCCGGAACGCCAATCCTTCCACATGTCGAATTGGAGACCGGAAAAGACTCTCAATCATCAACGGATCGAATCGCGTCGTCCGCGTGGTCGCCAAAATCGCGCCATCAAAACGCGCATTGCGACAGACCCGTCGTCACATGCGCAAAAAAAAGGGCGCGCGCCGCGATCATGTGCGCGCCAGCGCGATGGCTTCAAGACGCCAAGGAAACAGGGATTGGCAAAAAAAATCGGTCTCTCTACGGCGAGCGCGAATCTTCGAGGCATTTCAAACTTGGTAAACTAATCGACTTCCTGTTGATCGTATAGACGACAACATTGGCAGGCACAGCGGGCGGCGACGCCGCTCTCTTTTCCGCCGCCGCCCTCTCTCGTTCTCGTCGCTTACGGCGCGCGTTTTCGTCGCGGAGTTTACAGTGCCGTAGCTGGTCCTTGTCGTTTCTGAAATACAATCGCCGCTCCTCCACGCCGAAATGCGGCCGGTACATCCCATCCAGCCGTTCCCTGAACGTCGCAACGTCGAATTCGGCGTGGATCAGCAGCTTCTTCGCCGTCGACAGATGCATTTTCAGCAAATAGGATTTGACGGTGCTTTCGCTTTTTTCGCCCATGGCGCTCACCATCGACGCGACCATTTGTCCGCCGAGCGCCCGCACCGCCAACTCCACGGTCCGGGGGACGTCCTTATGGCGGCCATACAGCACCACGTCCCGGTAGACCTGGCGTTCCTGGAACGCCGCGATCGCCGCCGCAACCGCCGGCTCCAACGCGCGCGGCGGGGATGTTGCGGCTGAGGCCGAATTCTTGTTGGATTTCGTGGATTTTTTTGCCGAGCCGCTGCGCCGCGCCCGTGCTAGCCGCTGACGGGCGGGCGCCTCCTGCGCGATTGCGGCGAGATCATCTCCGCCCACCGCTTGCGCAGAGTCACGGTCGTTCGCGACCACCTCCAGGGTCGGGCGTCCACTGTCGTCCCGATCCAGCGCCTCCACGCCATCAATGCACGGATTCTCGGGGCCAATGACAGCGACCAACGATGTCGCCGTATCGGCGCAGGCGATTACCTCGTCGACTTGCTGTGATCCACCCTGCGACGGCGTCGTCCGCGCATGAACTGGATCGCGTGAGGGAGGGTCGGCGACGGCGGGGCGCGGTCTGGTCCGCCTCGCGCGCCTGACCGGCGGTGCGGCGGCGTCCGCATCCCTTGTCTTGCGTGATTGTTTGGCCGATTTCCGACGCCGCGGCGCCAGCCCGATGCGCCGGCGCTTGCCGTAGACAGCGCCGCGCGTTCGCCCGACGAGTTCGGCGATAGCCGCAACCGGAATGCCACACAACCAGGCCGCGATGAGCAGCATGTGGTCACAGGCCGACCAGCCGCCCCTTCTCGCCCTGAGCGGTTTTTCGAGTTGCTCGGGCGCGACGACGATCCCGCGCGCCGCTATCTCGTCGAGTATCTGCGTTCGCGCGCACCCGAGATACGTACTTATCGCCTCGAGCCCGAGGCCCGCGCCGATCATGCCCTCGAGGACACCGTCGGCGCTAACCAGCGCCGCGCCGACGAGGGCAAGGAAAAAGCCAGCCCATTCGACCCCGAGCGCTCCGCGCGGGTTCTGAACCGAAGGCTGACTTTGGCGATGGAGCATGAGATCCGGCCCGGCGAATAGCACCGGAGCAGATCAATAATACCTTATATTCATACAGTCAAGAATAATCTATATATTCCCCTTGCCCCCTCATCCCTCCTTCGTCACTCCGTTCGCTTTCTTTGGTTTCTTCTCCAATCGCCGACGAACCGAAGACACCAAGGTTTCAATCTCCTCCACAAGCTGCGTATCTCGCCTTCCACGAGCCTGAAGCGCTTCGGCCAATTTTTCGACCACACTCACGAGATGCGTCAACGCCTCATCCGACGCCTCTTGAAGCTGCACCTCTGGAAAGAAACTGCCAATCGGGGTGTTAAACTTGATCGCGAACCGGTTCAAAACCGCCACGGTGATGTTTTGATTCCCCGCCTCGACCAAATGGATATAGCCTTGGTGTAGGCCAACGGATTCCGCCAACTGCGTTTGGTTTAACCCCGCGGCCTTTCTTAACATTCTTACACGTTCGCCGATCGCCTCCAGCAATTCCTTGCTCTCATTACTCTCATCCGTTTCTTTTCTCCTGGCCATCTCTCAACCACCCCATAATCCACCCAACCGAATCACCCTAATCGCGACCATTCCCATATATGTTATATTATGTTGCCAGCGCCATCCGCCGCTGCTTTCGATCGCCCTCGCGCGAGGGCTCACCGCCAGTGAGCCGCGCAAGACATTTTCCTCCGCATTCGCGCGCACAGCCTCGACACTCCGGATTTCCAACGGAGGTTCTAGGTCATGCGTTCAATCCCGGTCCTGCCGATCATCGCCCTGTTTTCCTCGCTCGGTCCGGCTAGAGCCGACTTCGCCATGCTGCCGCCCGAGTCGACGACGTCCGACCCGCCCGCCGTGATTGAAGCACCGTCCACCGCCGACCCCTCAATCAGCAAAACCGTTAAACCGGTTGAAAAGCGGCGCGATGGTCACACTCCCAAGACGATCTCCGCGCGCGGGTTCGGCAAGAAAGTCCCACTCGCTTTCGCCGTCCGGCAAATCGTCCCCGCTCCCGTCAAAGTCAGTTTCGGCCCCGGAACCGACACGGCCGCGCTCGTCGACTGGCAGGGCGGACGGCAATGGCCGGTGGTGTTGCGAGAGGCGGTTCGGCCGCTCGGCTTTCGCGTCACTGTCCGTGACAACGCCGTTTCGATCGCTCGTTGAAAAAACACGATCGTCATTCGCGCGCTCGCGACGGATCCTGTTTGCAACAACGGAGACCCGATGCCCGATCTCAGCACCCGATCCATCTCCTGGCTCGATCACGAGGAACTCGACGCCTGGAACGAACTCCCCGTCGCGGCCCGTCGCGCGGAGTTGAACCCGACCATCGAAACCGCCGTCGTCGCGCTCGGCGTCGCCCTCGACGAGGCCTATGCTCTCGATCCGAAAGGCTTGTCGAAACGTCTCAAGACCGACCCCGCGCGGACCACTTTCCACTCGGTTCTGGCGCAGCTCGGAAGCGCCCGCCTCCTCCGCCTGCTCGATTGGATGACGGAACCAAACAAGCCTTACCGAGAGGCGCTGCTCGCTGGCCTCTTCACGCCAAACGCCGGCGGAGCCTCCCAAGCCATCCAAAAAGCCGTGCAATTCGCCAGCCGACGCGCGCTTCTCACTCGCATCACCGCGGCCGTACGCATGTCCTCGCTCGTCATCTGCGCAATCGAACACAAACAGGACAGAGCCGCACGAAAGGTCATTTGATGAGCAAGAGATTTTTCACCCTCGTCGCCCTGCTCGCCGCCATTTCCACCGGCGCGCTGGCGCAATCCTCTCAGCCGACCGGCAGCGCCGCCTGCTCGACGCTCTATCAGCGAGCGGCCGACACCGCCGCCGCCCGCATCGCCGCCGACGACAAAGACATCGCCGCACCGCAGTCGATCAAGTCGCTGACCTGTCTCGACAACATCCTCAAGGGCGTCGGCCTCAACGTGATCGTCAACCTGCTCGATCCGACCAATCTGTTCAACGCCATCAAGGGGCAGATCTGCAACGCCATCACCAACGCCTGGCAAAATGCCCTCGGCAACAAGCAGTGCGGCATCACCATGTCCGGGTTCAATCTCGGGTCGTTCAACTTCGGCGGCATCGGCGGCGGCATGGGCGGCGGACTCTCCTGTCCAAAACTGAGTTTCGGCGGCGGTGGTCCCCCCATGGGCTATATCGGCGTCGGCGGAAGCGGCGGAAGCGGCAGTCTCTATGTCAACGGCGCAGGCCGCGCGCCGACCGGCTACACATTGCCCAACACGATGGGCCTTTGGTGAGGACAACCCATGAAAAAAGCCTCTCTTCTCACGTCCACGACGGTCGGCGTTCTCATCGGCGCCGTCGTTTTCGGCGCAAGCCCCGCCGTTTCTCAAATGGCGGTCATCGACATGACCGCCATTGGCATCCAACAGGGGCTAAAGGCCCTCCAGGACCAGGCCAACGGGATATTGAAAAGCATAACAGGCCAACTCGGTTTGAGCGGACCTATCGCCAGCCTGCTCGGCTCCAGCACCTATGGGGACGTCACCACCTTGCTCCGTCAGGGCTTCACGCAGAACGCCAACTACTCCAAGGCGCAGATCTCGGCCCAGCGCGACATCGCCGACGCATCCAATAACGCCATGGCGCGGTTCGAACGCGACAAGCGCAATGCGCAAATCCGCGACGAACACGTCGTCAATCCGCTGCATTGCGCTCATCTCGACAATGGGCAAACGATCACTGTCGGCGCCGGACAGTCGTGGAAAGTCGCGACGGCGATCCAGGATGTCGGCGACGAGCGCGGCGAAGCCAAGAAAGGCCAGCCGGCCTATTACGGAACGTCCCAGGCGGTCGAAGCGATCAACATGCTTCACTACGCGCGCTATTGCTCCCAGGACGAAGCCGCCGCCGGGCTCTGCGCCGCGTCGAAACGAGAAAACGCGGATCAACGTGCCTCCAGCCTGTTCGGAACCGGCACATATGACGGCCAGGATGGCGTCAACGCCGCCAATGATTACGTCACCAACCTAATCCAGCCGATTGTTCCCACGGCGCAACGCGGCGCCCAGTTGGCCTCTCTCGACGGCAAGGAGGCCTCGGTGCGCCGCCGCAAATACGAAGCACGCATGTCGCTCGCTCGAAACGTGATCAACGAAGTGCTCGCCGCACAATCTCCCTCCGTGCCGCTCAACGCCCAGCAGAAAAAACAGATGAAGGACGAGGGCCTCGACCCCGTCGACACGGGCTCCTGGCTGCAGGCGCTGCAACTCGACGTGCATCGCCGCTACAGCGACGTCAACTGGGCCGCGCAACTCCAAAGCATGCCGCCGGCGGCGGTCGAGCGCGAGATCGCCAACGAGCTCGCCGTCACCAATTACCTGCTCCTCGAAAACTATCGCATGGCGATGAAGAACGCCGCCGTCAACGCCACTCATCTCGCGTCCGCGGCGGAGCATGATGTCCGACCAGCCGTCGAACTTCCGACTCCGAACATGGCGAATCAATAAGCGACAGGACGAGATCGGGACCAAACCCCACTCGCCGTTGCGCCAAAAACTTTTCAACGCGTTTCATCCAAGGAACATCAAATCATGGCCGACCAACCAGACCAGGCGCCTCGACACGACCTCGATCCCAAGCTCGCTGCCGCGCCGCCGCGCCACATCGAATCGTCGAAGCAGGAAACAGAACCCCCCGCCAAGGACACGGCAGCCGCCGATCGCAGCTCATCGATCGGTCCTGGGACGGACGAACCGACCGCCGGGCCCCCAGCCGGCCCGGACCGAGGCGTCGAGCAAAAGAGATCAGCGGTCAGAGAAACAGCCGATCTCATTCAGCGGCTCGAACAGCTGCGCCCGCAAATCGAAGCGCGCGATCCCAGACTCGCGGCCGCAATCGACAGCGCCTCTCGCTCGTTTTGGGAAAAGCCTCTCGACCGCGTCGACAATCCTCGCTTCAAAACCGAGCTCGCCTACGCGCTTCAGGATGTCGAAAAGCTGAACGGACCCATCCCCATCCAGCAGAATATTCGCGACGAGTTGACCCGCTTGGCCGAGACCAGCCCGGGGCTCCAAAACGAACAACTCCAAAAACTCCTGCAGCGCACGCCGACCATCGACAATTCCGAACTGGTTGCGAGGCTACGCGACAAGGCCGTCGAAGTCGCCCGCAAAACCGACCAGAACACCAAAACGATCCAAAACGACGTCAACGCGCTCTCCTACGAGGTGCTGGTCGCGCCGCGCCTCCAAGCCGCTGCGTCGGCCTCCGCACACCCCGCCGCGCCCGACAGCGCGCGGCCCGCCGCTGAACACCCGGCGACTGCGGCTCCCGCCGCGCCTGCCGGGTCCGACGCGGCAAAACCACCACGAGACTGGCCACAGCCGCCGGCCGCCCGTTCCGTCGATCCCGAAATCTCTCCACCGACCGCCAAATCGCAGCGCATCAACGACCCGATCGCCCAAATGGCCGCATTCGACCCTGATCCTGATCCGGCGCCGAACCGACCAGCAGAAACGCCCGCGCCCACAAAACCGGCAGCATCCCCCGCTCAGCCCGCAGACCCAAAGCAACCCGTCAAAGCGCCCGCCGCCGCCGCCGCGGCTCCCGCCAACGACGACAACAACGCTCAAAAGCCGGCGCCACATCAAAACTCTCAAGCTGCCCCCGCGGCCGCGCGAGCAACGCAGGCATCGCGTCCCGAGCCGACAGAACCTTATTCCGAGCCCGAGCCGACCAAACATGAAATCGAGGTCGTTCAGCAAAAGCTCGTCATCGGCGGCCTGCTCGGCAAAACCCTCGGCGCGGCCGGCAAGGCCGCCAGCGGCGTCGGCAGAGTCCTTGAGGGGGTCACCCTTCAATCCCCCAGCGATGCGCGTCGGCAAGCGCAAGCGCAGCCGCAGCAAGAATTGGATCGAGCCGAAGTCAAGCAGAGCCTTCAGAACTTCGAATCATCGCGCATGAAGGCGCGCCGCGACGAAAAAGCCATCGACGCCGCCGAGAGATCCGCGCACGCCGCCGTCGAGGCGCTCGAGGCCTTCCGTCAGACGCCCGGCGTCGCCGTCCTCAACCGCATCCAGGAGGCCGCCAAGAACAACAAGGGCGGCATGCAGGCGGTTATCGAAGGGATGCAGGACGGCGGGCCCTTTGAGGACCTCCGCAAGGAATACAACGCCGCGCTCAAAGACAACCGCGCCTTTGGCTCCGGCTACGAGCGCGCCGCCGAAGCGCTCGGGCAATACGGAAAACACCGGGAGACGATCGCCGAGACGCTCGCCTCCCATCCCAAAAGCGCGCAATGGAGCGCCTTTTTCGAAAAACTCGATGGGCAAGTCGGCGAGGCCGCCGCCAACACTCCCGGAAAGAAAGAGGGGAAAAGCGCGCTCGAACATCTCGGCGATAAGGCCCGCGAACTCGTCGACAAAGTCCTCGAAAAGATCCGCAGCCTGTTCCGCCACGACGCCGACGCCAATTCCCGAGCTGCGCCGAGCCCGAGCCCGGGTCCATGATTGCCCATGACCGCATTCGCGCACGCCCGTGACAGCTTCGACACTTCCTCAAACCGCGAGGACATTATGTCGCGCCGCCTCTTTGCCGCCTTCTGGATTGCCCTGATCTCCCTCGCTTGCCTCACGCCGGCGCTGGCCCAGGCCCCCGCCCCGCAGACTTATGACGTCAGTTGGCAAGCGCTCGATCCCGGCACGGATTGGGCGGCCGAAATGATCAGGGCCGTCTTCCCGATGAACGGAAGCCCGTGCACGGGCGGAGGGCAGGCGGGCGGAGCGCAAGGGGGCGGATGCACCGGCGCCGCCGCCACCGTCATCGGCCACCTGCTCGGCCAGCTCACCGGATTCACCATGGCCCTCGCCATGGCCTATCTCAGCTACCTCTCGATCCACAATATTTTTCGCGTGGCGGAAACGAGCAATCTCCTCACCAATTCGATGACCGCGCTGTTCGCCGTGCGGATCGGCTTCGCCGCCATCATGATGTTCCCAGTCAATTCCGGTTACTCTATCGGCCAGGCCGCCGTCGTGCAGACCGCCATGTGGGGCATCGGCATGGCGAAGTCCGTCTACGACAACGCCATCAAGGCCATCGGCCCCGACGCCATGATCATCGCCACGCCGATGATCCCCGGGACAAAGAGCGTCGTCCTCGGCATCATCGAAAACGAACTCTGCCGCGCCCTCGTCAACGAGGCCACCGCCAACCCGCAGATCGCGCCGGCCCCCACTCCCACCACGATCTCCGGCAATTCAGTCACCTGGGCGTACAACTTGTCGCCGGGGAACCAGAGCGGCTCACCCGCATGCGGCACCATCACCGTCAGCGACCCGTCCGCCGGCTCGCAGCCAATCGTCGGTGTCGACACCGACATGACCGCGCAGCAGAAGACGATTCTCGAAGGGATCATCGCCACCATTCGCAAGGATGCCGAAAGCGTCGCAAAAAACTACTGGCAAACCAAACAGACATCCGCGCTCACGCCGCTGCAGGCGACCTTCACCAACGCGACAGACGCCTACAAACAACAACTCACAACGGCCGCCACTGACATCCAAAAGCAACTTCAAAACGCCCTCAAACCGCAGGACGCCCGCGAAGGAAAAATCGGCCTCCCCAGCAACACCAGCACCAGCCTTTCATCGCTCGGCTGGGCGTCCGCCGGGTCCTATTATCTCACCTTCGCTCAACTGAACGGACGCACCCTCTCCCTTCTCGACAATATGCCCATCGTCAACGGCCCGAACTACAACGGCTTCAGCCAATCCCTCAAGACCGACCTCGCTCCGCTCCTCGGCGCGACCACAAAATTCGCCTCCTCGCTGAAGACTTACGTGAACACGGTCGACGGCGACACTCCTCCAACCGGCAATTCCGATACTTTCGGCACTGCAGCCTCGAGCGAGGGCCGGTCGTGGATCGAAAGGATATTTCGCTCGATCAATCTCAGCGAACCTCTCTTGAACTTCATAGCAAACCACATATCCCCGACCGGCAATCAATGGGCCGATCCCTTCGGGGGGCTCATCACCCTCGGCCAATACCTCGTCAATGCCTCGCTGGCCGCCTATGGCGTCGCCATCGCCGCTTCATCTGGAACGATCCAAACAGGCACCGCAGTTTTTTCTTTTCTCACAGGCAACTTTGCCGGAACCGCCGCCGCCATCACCGCCGGCGCCCTTGCGGACATCTTCAAGGCTCTCTTGACCCCCCTCTTCTTCGGCCTCCTCGCCCTCCTCATTCCGGGACTGATGATCGCCTATGTGCTGCCGCTCATCCCTTGGGTCATGTGGATCGCCGGCGTCACCGGCTATCTCATCCTCGTCATCGAAGCGGTCATCGCGGTGCCGCTAATGATGTTCGCGCATATGACATTCGACGGAGCCGGCCTGCATGGCCGCGCCATTCAGGTTTATGAATTGCTGTTCAACGTCCTGTTCCGCCCCGTTCTCATGCTTCTCGGCCTCTTCACCGGCTTTTTCATCTTCTCCTCGATCTCCTGGCTCATCCGAATGAGTTTCGGCGTCGCCGTGCACTTCGTTCTCGAGAAGGGCTGGTTCGTAACGAACCTTATCGGCCTGATCGTCCTGCTCGCCGTGTTCGTTCTGCTGCATATCATCGTCGCGATAAAGTCCTTCGCCATGATCTCGCTCATTCCGCATCATGTTCCCAAGATGCTGGGCTTCTCGGCGGCCAATCGCGTCGACATGGACGAATTCAGCAAGGCGGCGGCGTGGACCGGAACGCGGCGAACACTCCAAACCGTCGACCAATACGCCCAGTCCCGACTGGGCAACTCGTCGGGATATTCCGGCGGCAATGGTGTAGGATCTCAGCATACCGGTTCTCAGAAACTCCTCTCCAACGGCAAAGGAGAATCGGGCACGAAAAACGCGGGCATGGATTCGACGATGAGCGCACAGACCGACCTTGGCGATCACAATACGGGAGCCTGACATGCGCGACGATGACGAACCTGGCTCGGGGAGCGGCCTCCTCTGGTATGAGGTGGGCCACTCGGATGGCTATTACTCCGGAGAAAGCCACGGTCTTCGCCAGGGCAAAAGCCGCGGTTATGACGCAGGGTGGTCGGACGCCGTCCGTCAGATCAATGCGCGCCAGGAAAACGAACGGCGCAACGGCGTTCGCACGATTCACATCAATTATTACAACTCGTTGATCAACGATCTCAACCAGCGCGGCCGGGACACCGCTCGATTGCAGGACGAGATCACGAAACTGGACGAAGAGATTTCGTCGTTGAATTTCTCCGTCCGCGATTTGAAATGGTCTATCTACACACAGAATCGCGAGATCGATCAGCTTAGGCGTGACTACGCCGAGAAGGACAAGACCGTATCAGACACCGAAGCCAGACTGCGACAGGCTCTCAGATATGGCCGCGGATTGGACCGATACAACCTGGCTTTGCTAAAAGCCGCCGAAGAAGGCAAAACCGATCGACCCGAATACGAGGATCTCAAAGAAATCATTCAGATCATACGCGACAATTGGATCCGCAACGAACCACACGTCGCTCTCCCAGAAACAGACCGTCTCCTCGAACTCTTAAGCGCTCTCGAACGCTAACGGCGCAAGATTATCCATCGCGTTCGCGCGCGCGCCGATGATGATGGCCTCCTAGACAGGAGCCTATCATGCGAAATCTCCCCATCGCTTTGTTTTGCCTTTCCATCCCGCTCGCGGCCTGCTCGTCCGGAAATGTCCGCACCCCGAGCAGCTACAACGCCCCGCCCTCCCCTGCGGTCCTTCATCCATTCTACGATCCTTACGCCGCTTACGGCGAAGCCAACGCCACCTGGCGGCCGCCGGTCATCGATCGCAACGGCACGGTCGTCAAGCCATACGAGCCCTCCACCCAAGGAACCCGCCCAGACTACGAGCACGCCCCTTGGGCCTATGGGGCTTCCGGAGATAGCAGGAGCGCCCCTCCCGGCACCTTCTAAGCCGCTCGGCCCGCTCGCTCGCCCATGCCGCTGTCCGCCTTCTGTCGCCGCCTCGCCGCGCCACAAGCGCGGAACGCGCGAGTTGGGGTTGTAAAAACGCCCAGCCCCCGGCGGCTAAAAAATGAGGCGGTCTAGTGACGATCGCCGCAAACGCCTCCTACATGCTAGGATAGGCCCATGACCAGCCAGCTTTTATTTGACAAGCTCGCCTATATCGACCGGCTCAAGGCCGCAGGAGTCGATGAGAAGCAGGCGCGCGCCCACGCCGAGGGGTTGGATCAAGCGCTGCGGGAGGAAGTCGCGACCAAAAGCGACATCGCGAAGCTCGAAACCAAAATCGAAAAAGCCAAGAACGCGATTTTGATCACGATCATAACGGTTAGTTTCGCTCTCTTGGGCGCGATCTTCGCGCTACAGCGCGTTTTCCCGCCGGGATAATAGCCCCGCGCTGGCGAAAGCTCTCGCGGATATGCTGGCGGGGAGTCGGATAATCGGCGCGCACTGCGCAGAAATTTTTATACGCCTGCTGAAGGTCTTTCAGCGCCTGCTGCTCGGCTGTTTGCGAGACCTCGCGAACCCAGTC
Organism: Methylocystis sp.; assembly: GCF_021731785.1. Taxonomy (GTDB): domain Bacteria; phylum Pseudomonadota; class Alphaproteobacteria; order Rhizobiales; family Beijerinckiaceae; genus Methylocystis. The sequence continues at coordinate 74,014 of NZ_JAKFWS010000031.1, read as the reverse complement.
GAACTCGGCGCGAAGGGCGGTCAATTCGCAGAACTGCTTCACGAAGCCAAAGAACCGGCGCTTGTCTCCTTTGCGCCCGAAATTTTTCCTTTGAAAAAGCCCGGCGTTGTAGACGGCGCGACAGACTCCAGCCCAGCGGGAGAAGGTCCGAGCCTGTTCCGGGGCTGGGTCGAGTCGGACGACGAAGTCTCGCTCGCCCGCCGGGAGACGAAGTCTGGCTCAGCTCGGCCAGAACTGCCCAGACGTATCGAGATATTCCCCCGCCGTCGCCAACCGCCGCATCCGGATCTGATAATTCTGCAACGCGCTCCTGAACGCTATCAGAAATAGGAACACGCAGAACGGCGCGAATTCCAGCACAGGAAGAATACGCCACGACGACCACGGCGTAGTCGCCGCCTCGAACAGCCAAAGAAGGAAGAAGACCCAGCCGAACCCGAAGGCGATATAGGCCGCGACCGCCGTTTGCCGCTGTCGGCGCCACAACACGGCCTCTAGCTGATGTAACGACAGTCCATGCAGGAAGGCCGTCGCTTCGAGATCGAAGCGACGGTCCTCATGCAATCGAAACCTCGGGTCGCCCGGCCGTCCCTGACGCACCGCCGCAATCAGTCGCCCAATCGCCCGCCCTCCTTCGACGACTTCGTCTTTCGGGAAGGCTCGAGTCGCCGGCGCTCCGAGCCGCTTCACTCCCCGCCAGGTCCGGCCGAACATTGACGGTCTCTTCCCGACGGTCGGATTTTCCGTTCGATTTCTATCGCGCAGCATGGTTCTCGCCTCCCATCGATGCGATCACCGCATTCCAATCCTCCGGCAGGCCGTCGATACGGCCCTCCGAACCATCCGCCTTACGCCAGATGACCGTCGGCGTGCCGCGCAGACCGATCGCTTCAGCTGCCATCATATTGGCGCGCAACTTCGCCTCCGCCTCGCCCGAAGGCGGCCCGTTCAGATCGCCGCGCGACCAGGCCGACACCATCTGATCGGCCGGCTTGCTCAACATGGCCAGCGCGCTGGTCGTGCTGCGGCCCTGATCCTCATAGTCCAGGACGGAAAGCGGAATGATCGCCGCCTGCACACGCCCGCTCGCAACAAAAGGCTGCAGCTGCTGCAGGGCCTTGACCGAATAGCTGCATAGCGGGTCGACAAAAACGAACAGGCGCGGCGCGGAAGCCGCGCCGATCACACCGAACGTCGTATGCTCCGCGAGTTCGAGCGGTGATCTTTTCGACCCATCAGCGTCGCCGTCCGGCGCGCCTACTTCCTTGCCGATCGTCACGGTGGGCGTCACGCCGGGGATCGGAGCGACTTGCTCTCGAGTGATGTTCTTTCCAGTCGCATCCCACATAACTCCCGGGATCACTCGTTCGCCGTCCGGAGTCGCGTAAAACACCTGAAATTGTCCTCCATTGCGAACGAACAATCCGTGCACGCCATGGCTGACGCCAAGATCCGTGATTTGCTGTCCGCCGTCCGCGATCGCGCGCAACGTCGCCGCCGACAAATTCGTTTGTGCTCCGGCGATGACGGCTTCGCCATCCGGCGTCACCTGGAGAATCATGAATTCTCCGCCCTGGCGCGCGACCACGGCGCGCATGTCATGCGCCCTTCCCGCGTCGAATAGTTTCGCCCCGCTCTTGTTTATGTGCCTCAGGACCGGCAGTTGTTCGATCGTCTCCGGCGCGACTGGCGTCAGCGGCGGCGACGATCCGGCTCCGTCAGCATTGGACATCGACGATTCGGGCGCAACAGGCGGGACATTTCCCGCCGTCGACTCCTGCTGACCATCCAACGTCGTCGCCGGATCCGCCGACGCCGTCGACGTCAAAATCAGAGCAAAGATGAAAAACGCTATTCGCATTGGGACCTCCTTTTACACTCAAGGAGGCTAACGCGGGTGCGCGCGAACGGTCAGCCGGTTCGCGCGCCATCCCCGCAAAGTGCGCGCGCGATTCCTACCAATGGGTCAATAGAGTTTTCGCGCAAATCCAGGTAGGCGATCAGAACCGACGCCGCTTCCTCCCAACCCTCCGGGCGCTGAGGAAATATCCGTGCGATCGCGAGCACACGCTCGTCGATTTCGAGATCATGGTATAGCCTGCCCCATTGCGAACCGGCATCTTCTTCGTCCCGAACTTCGCTCAACCACGGCGGCATCTTTAGGAACCGCCGCACCTCGACACATTCGGCAACGAATGCCATTTTCTCGAAATACGCCTCGTCGCGATCGGCTTTCGCCATCGGTGCGTCGACGGCCTTTTCGACCGCCCCAACACTCGCCTCTGCCTCAGTGGTCGCCTCCTCGGGATCGGCTCCCACCATCGGTATGTCGCCGTTCTTTTCGATCCTCGCCTCTACTCCGCTCTCCTCAAAAACGATGGTCATGCCGCCGCTTCCTTTCTCGTATGAAATTTTCGCGAGACTCAATCTTCGCGCTTAAATCCCCCGGCCCATTCCAAATTGTTAAGCATTTATGCGAACTTAAATGCGCGCCGACATGTCACGCAACCCCTCCCGTTGCGTCAGGCTACAGGTTTTTCGGGCGTGAGTTATTATGTCGCACCGCACCCCCCTTGCCCCGGGGATCAGAACGCGGGGGGCTCCCCGACGATTATGGCTGGCGGTTCGCATTCGCGCATCGCTGCATCAATCTTCCGTCCGCGCGAGCGCCCAATCCGATCCGTGAGCGCTGCGCGACGCGTTTGAAGACAAACAGAGGAAACGCATATGAACGATTACGATCGCCGCGAAGATGATCGTCGACGTGACGAAGAACAGCGACGCTATCGCGAGGAAGAGGACCGCCGACGGCGCGACGACGAAGACCGCAAACGACGAGAGGACGATCGTCGCCGTGACGAAGAACAACGACGCTATCGCGAGGAAGAGGACCGCCGACGGCGCGACGACGAAGACCGCAGACGACGAGAAGACGACGCTCGCAGGAGCAGATGAACTGGTCGAGCCGGGGCGCGCGGTCTTCGCCCCGGCCCCCCGTTGGGCCTTTCACTCCGACTGAAACCACGCCGCGTGATCTCCACAACGTCGGCGACAACCTCGACAGAAACCAGATGAAGCCCCACGAAATCCTCCATGCGCTAACCCACGCCAGCTTCGACGACGACGATCCGCCGCGAAAGGCGCTCGCGGCGGCGTCTCGGCAACGCCGTCGAATGACGCCCATCTTCCTGGAGGAAATAGAGACGTATCTCGACGCCTCGCCGAAAACCCAACGCGAGCAACCGACCCCGATCCCATTCATCATGCTGCTGTTTGCCGAATGGCGCGAGACGGACGCCTATCGTCCGCTCGCCCGGCTTCTGCGCTGCAGCCAATTCAGCAGTCGCTTCGAACTAGAAGACGCCCTCGACGTTCTGGCCGATCCCGTGATGCGCTCGACCTTCGATGGCGATCCCGTCCCTCTCTATGAGTTGGCGCTCGATCCCGACGCATCGATGCACACGCGCGCCGTTGTCATGACCGACACGATCTGCGCGCTCACCATCGCCGGCAGGATCGATAAAGAATCGGCGGCCGATTTTCTCATAACGCATTCGAGCAACTCGGCACGGCCCCGGCGCGCGTCTGGGACGGATGGGCGAACCTCATTGCCCATCTCCAGTTCAGCCTACTGCGGCCACTGGTCCAGCGGGCCATCGAAGCCGACCGCTTCGACGACCCATTGTTCGACTATTACGATATGGCAACGTTCGATGAAATGATGGATGATTCCGCCGCCAGCCCCGACAACCCATCAGGCGCCGACATGAAGCCGTTCGGCGACGTCGCCACCGAACTCCTGGCCCGCCGTCACACTTTCTGACGTCAGACGAAACACTTGCCGGCGACAACGCGCTCCCCTATCCAAAATAGCCTTGCCGCCGCGCTGGCGCGAATAGGAAGTCGAGCGCGGTTTAGTTCGGAATTCATTTCAACAGGAGGGGCGCGCCGCGCCATCGGACGCTTTGCGCACAGGACTCTTCTCAGCGGAAGAAATGGAACGCCGACGCCTCGTCATCCGCGACGCGCATCACGAGAACCTGATCGAAGGCTTGTCGGCCGACGCGGACGCCGAACCGATCTTCGACGCATACATCCGCGGCGAAATCGAACTCGACGATATTTTCCTGCGTATCAAGGAGCTCTATCGACTGCGTTGAACATGGGGTCATCGTGGAAGAATTCGATGCGCGCATAAGCGCGCATAAGCGCGCGATTGAAGCCGCCGCCGCGCGGCTCGCACTGTGCAGGAGTAGCCCAATTCACGTTTGGCGCCTTGCTCATCCAGCGACTGCCGATATCTCACACAGCCTCTGATGAACTCCGGCCATTCCGGTATCACAGGGATCAGATCAGTCTTTTCCGGCAACAACCTCCAAAGTAAAGGATGATGCCAACAAAGTTCGTGTAGGCGACGCCATCCAGCCGATGCCGCCCGAGTTCTTCTGATATCTGACCCCAAAAAGGAGATTGATCATGCGCACGCTTAGAACCGCCACCTTCGTCTCCCTGGACGGCGTCATGCAGGCCCCCGGCGGGCCGGAGGAGGACCCTCGGGGCGGCTTCGAGTACGGCGGCTGGACCTTCCCCTTCTGGAACGAGAAGCTGGGCGGACTGATGGACCGCGCCATGGGCGAGGACTACGACCTGCTCCTGGGCCGTTGCACCTACGAGATTTTCGCCGCCTACTGGCCGCACATGAACGACGAGATCGGCCGCAAGTTCAACGCCGTGAACAAGTACGTCGCCACCGGCCTCGACACGCCGCTGGACTGGGCCCACAGCCATCGCCTGGAGGGTGACCTGGCCAAGGCCGTGCGGGCGCTGAAGGCGACCAAGGGGCGGGACCTGTTGATCCAGGGATCGAGCGAGGTTATCCACACCCTCCTGGCCAACGACCTGATCGACCAGCTGACCATCCTGACCTTCCCCGTCATTCTGGGCCGGGGCAAGCGGCTGTTCGACGAGAATTCGCGCCCGCACGCCTGGACGCTGGAGAGCAGCGATACGTCGACGACGGGAGTTATCGTCGGAACCTATCAACGCTCCGGCAAGGTGCCCACCGGCTCGTTCGCCGACGACAATCCTAGCGCGGCCGAGCTGGAGCGCCGCGAACGCTGGGCGCGCAAGGGCTAAGTCGCAGGGCAATCGGGAACAGCCGACCCAAGGCCTCCCCGTTCGGGGACGGGACACGCCAGGCGCTCTCTACCGTCTGCGAAAGTGCCTGAAGCATGTGGTGGTCGACGGCGCTGGCCACTGGCTTCAGATCGAGCAGCCAGCGCAAATAATATGCGGGCGGGAGGCCCGGTGCAGTTGCAAAATCCATGTTGATCACAATGACTAATAATTAATGAGCGGGGCTTGGAGTAAGCGGCCATGTTCCAGATTTGGCAAATTCTCACCATCGTGCTCGTGTCGGTCGCAGTGGCGCTGACATTAGCCCACGCGCTTGAACTGCCAGGAAAGCTGCGGCTCGACAAGGAGACCTATGTCACCGTGCAGACGATCTATTATCCTGGATTCACGATCGGCGCAGTGTTCGGCGAATTCGGCGCAATGTTGGCTACGTTGGTCCTGCTCGTCCTCACGCCATTTGGGAGCGCGGCATTCTGGTTCACGCTCAGCGCCCTTGTATCGTTGCTGATCATGCATGGCCTCTATTGGGCGTTCACGCATCCGGTCAACAAATTCTGGCTCAAGGACCAACAACTCGCAGGAGCCGGCGCAGCCTTCTTTGCCGTTGGCGGAGAGACGGGCGCCAAGTGGAACGATCGGGATTGGGCGTCGGCGCGCGACCAATGGGAGCATTCCCATGTCGCGCGCGCGGTCTTCGCCCTGCTGGCGCTGATCGCTCTCGTCACGGCGGCCACCGTCTGACTGGCATATCGCGAAAGAAGAGCGACGCTGCCGCCCCGTCATTTACAAGCGGGAGAAATGAATGGACGAGGACCTCGAACACATGAGCAAAGAGGCGTTGATTGCCGAGGCTCGACGACTGCGTAAGGGCATTCGCGAGCACCGAGACAGCACGGGACACGAACTTTGCTGGCATCACCCGCAGCTCTGGGGTCTCCTGCCGGAACGCCTCGATCCCGCCATTGCCATGCCGCCATGGCCCAAGTTCCTCCGAGGAGGCGTCGCATACAGGGAATCGCTGGAACAACAACGACCAAACGCTTCCACTCATGATCGCGAGTATGGCGAGTAAATTGTAGCCGCCAGCAGCGGCGGCAAGGCGGCGCCACGGAAGGACTTCGGCCGTGAAACCACGCATTGCCGTAATCACCATCGGCGTCGATGATCTGGAGAACTCCCTTCGTTTTTATCGTGACGGTCTTGGATGGAAGACGGAGGGAATCATCGATCCTCTGGCCCCGCCCGGACGTTCCGCCATAACTCAAGACTTTTGAGACATATGGGAAAAGCTGGAAAATCAGCGGCTTGCCTGGTGCGAAAATCAGCGTCAGAATCCCCGTCAAAAACGAGGGGGGCAGGTGCAGGTATTTGACATGATGAAACCCGAGGGGCGGGTTTTTCTCAAAAGCGAATTTGGTCTCATCAGCGATCGCTGGCCGTGCTTTTCTTTTAGCAAGAAGAACGTCGGACAACGCCTCCAGGCCGAATTTCGGCCGGGTCGGGATATCGCGATCTACGTCGGAACGACGAGCGCGGAGATGACCGAAGACCCAGATCATCGAAGCCGTTTGATTTCCGCGGTATCGATCGAGCCAAACCATATTTTGAAAACGAGCTTGATTGTCCCCCCTGACCAGTGGGCCCTCACGACCGCTCGATTTGGCGAAAATCCATGGCCGTATTCCATGGCCGTCCTCGACGCCGCAGTCATGACAGGGCCGCCATATCCGGAAGCGCGCGTGTTGACGCCGAAGGCCTACGCGGCTCTGGGCGCGATGGAGAACCGGGGCAATGTCGTCGAAGCCACCGGCGCGGAGCGGGAAGCGGTCATGGCGCTTCAGGTTCGGCGTATCGAGCTGCATCTTTCCGAGCCGGTTCAGCGCTACATGCGGCTCATGGGTGGTCTCTCGGATACCGTCGAGAAGACTATCAAGCAGGAAGCCGCGAGAATGGCTCTTCTGATTCAGGCGCGGGTCAAGTCTGGCGGCGAATACACGACGCGCCAAAATCCGCTTCGAACCGCCCCCAATGTTTCCGACCTGGTGGCTTTGATCATGCGGAAATGGACTGACGATCAAAAGGGCAAATGTGCGCTTTGCGGAGGCCCTCTTACCCAGACGACCAGCAAAATGCTGCAACCGTCGGCAGATCGGATTGACAGCAGCAATATCGCCTATGATGACGCCAACACGCAGATCACGCACTTGGCGTGCAATTTGGCCAAGAACGAATGGGGCCTGGACGAATTCAAGGACTGGCTGGCGATCGTTCGGGACGTTGAAGTGATCGAATAGGCAAGCGCGGACACGCAGGTGTCCTTTATCTTACACTTGACCTGAGGCCGCATGTACGACGATCGAGACAAAAGCTTCCACAATGACTGGCGGATGACCTTCGCCCGATTAAAGGCGCGCGGCGACCAGCTCAACGACCTGGCGCAGCGCGGGGTCGCCGCCGCCGACCCAGCCCGGCAGGCGGCCCGCGCCGACTACGCCGCGCTTGTCTGCAAGCTCAAGACTGTATGGAAGGCCCATTATCTGCAGCCGCGTTCGCAACGGGCGTCGAGCGCGTTGCGCGATTAGATAAGGATCGTCGCGTGTCGCGCTTGCCGCCCTTTGACGTCGTCGTCTGGGTCAAAAAGACCGATGACTTTCTCGAGCTGCGCGACGCGCTGATCGGGCTCGCGGTCACAGAGCCCGATGAGTCGACCGACTACCAGGGCATGGTCGACTTCCATTGGGGCTTTGAGACCTACGCCGAGGCTGACAGTCTCGCGGCGCCTTTCGCCATGCTGCGCGAGCGGCCGGAAATCGCTCTGCTGCGGCTCTCGAATTTGGAGAACCCAAGCGCCTCCTTCACCTTCAAAGACGCGCGCCATGTTCGAAATTGAATCTGAAGGCCGGCCAGCCGCCCTGCCGGCGACCATACCGAGCCATGTTCCTGCGCTCGTGCAGGCGGCGGGCGAGCGCGCGCAGACGCGTTTCTGCGAATTCTTTATCGCCAACATCCGCAACCCGCACACCCGGCGCGGCTATGGCCGGGCGATCGGCGAATTCCTCGCCTGGTGCGAGCAGCGCGGGCTTGCTTCGCTCATTGACATCGCGCCGCTGCATATTGGCGCCTATGTCGAGGCGCTCACCCGCAGCCACAGCGCGCCGACCGCCAAGCAGCGCTTGGCCGCCATCATCGACAGCCAAAGCGTCAAGACCACGGAAGCCGGCGGCCCGCGCGGCGTAAGCATCCGGTGAGGCACGTGGGCTGATCATTTTCAGCCAAGGACGGCTGCGCGTAGATCAGGCGGCGAGCTTTTTGGCTTGTAGGTCGGCGGCCCAGCGCCACGGTAGCAAGGCGGCGAGATCGGTTATCTTGTGATCGTTGATGCGGGCCAGCACATCGGCGAGCCAAGCCTGTGGGTCGACGCCGTTGAGCTTGGCGGAGGCGATCAGCGTGTAGATCACAGCGGCGCGCTCACCGCCGCGATCCGAGCCGGCGAACAACCACGATTTTCTTCCCAGCGCGACGCCGCGAAGGTTGCGCTCGGCGCAATTATTGGTCAGGCAGATGCGGCCGTCGTCGAGAAAGCGCGCGAATGCGCTCCAGCGTCTGAGCATGTAGTCCATCGCCTTGGCAACCTCGGCGTGACGCGACAGCCGCGCCCTCTCGCCGCGCATCCATGCCTCGAGCTCGGCGACGAGCGGCGCGACACGCTCACGGCGAATGGCCAGACGCTCCTCGGTGGGGCGGCCATTGATCTCGCGCTCGATGTCGAAGATCGCGTCGATGCGTTTGACCGCTTCCAGAGCGAGAGGCGCGATCGCGGTCTGCTTGCCGAGCGCCTTGTTGCGGGCGTTGGCGGCGATGTCCGCGAGCACGAAGAACTTGCGTCTCCCATGGCTCCAGCACGCGGCTTCGATGATCCGCCCCGGCGACCTCTCCGGCGCATAGAGCCGTTTGAAGCCGGCATAAGCGTCGGCCTGAAGGACGCCGGCAAAACGCGCTAGATGGCGTTCTGGATGCTCGGCAGTGCGATCGCGCGAGTAGAAGAAGACCGCCGCCGGCGGATCGGCGCCGCCGAAGGGCCTGTCGTCGCGCACATAGGTCCACAGTCGCCCGGTTCGCGTCTTGCCTTTGGCAAGGACCGGAACGGTCGTCTCGTCGCCATGCACGCGCGCGCCAGCGAAGACATGGTCACGAATGAGATCGCAGAGCGGCCGCAGCAGCGAGGCGCAGCCGCCGACCTGATCGGCGAGCGTCGACAGGCTCAGCTCCACGCCCTCATGCGCATAGCGCGCCGACTGGCGGTTCAGCGGCTGATGCTGTCCATACTTCTCGAACAGGATCATCGCCAGCAGGCTCGGCCCCAGAAAGCCGCGCGGAAGCGGATGAAAGGGCGCCGGAGCCTGGGCAATCTTCTCGCAGTCGCGGCAGGTGAACTTCTCTCGCACGTGCTGGACGACCTTCCATTGCCGTGGAACGACCTCCAGCGTCTCGGTCACGTCCTCGCCGAGCTTGTGCAGACGCGTTCCACCGCAACATGCGCATGCCGTCGGCCCCGGAAGAACGACGCGCTCGCGCGGCAGATGCGCCGGAAAGGGCTGGCGCGAAGGCTTTCTTCGCGAGAAGGCGCGGACCGCGGTCGTCTTCGCCGCATCGGCCTTTTGTTCGGCGGCGAGCTCGGCGGCGGCGGCATCGCCTTCGAGCTCTTCGAGCTCGAGCTCCATCTGCTCGAGCAGCCGCGCCTTGCGCTCGCTGCGCGTCCCATAGAGCTCGCGTCGAAGCTTCTCGATCGAGAGCTGCAAATGCGCGATCAGAGCGGTCGCGTTCGAAGCTGTTGCGCGCGCCTGCGCCAGCTCCGCGTCTTTGTCGCGGAGCATCGCCTTCAAAGCCTCGACGTCGTCGGGAAGAGAATCAGCGGCGCTCATGGTCACGATCGAATCACAATGGCGCGCGCCGGCAAGACTTATCGCTGGCCATCCACTCGAAAAATCTCAGCCCGCTGCCTCCGGGCGCCATGTGTATTGTGGAGCGCGCCAGTCAATGCCGGAAAGAAGATAGCCGAGCTGCGCGGAGCTGATCGTCACCGCGCCGGATGAGGCCGACGGCCATATAAAACGCCCGCGCTCCAATCGCTTCACGAAAAGACATTGACCCTGGCCGTCATGCCAGAGAATTTTTATCAGATCGCCGCGGCGCCCACGGAACACGAATAAATGTCCGCCATTGGGATTGCGGCGCAGCGTCTCCTGAACGATCAGCGCCAGGCTCGCATAGCCCTTGCGCATGTCGGTCTGGCCGGTGACGAGCCAGACCCGTGCGTCCGCCGAGACCGGGATCATCGCCGCAACGCCTTGACCACGCGCGCCAAGGCCGACGCGTCGACATCCGCGCCGACCACGATTCTCTCGCCCATGGAAAGCATGATCTCCATTCGGCCGATGGTCCCGGGCGCCGATGAAAGCGCCATGGCCGGCGTCGACGTGATCGTCACCGGTAAAACCGCAGGCTGCTCGCTCGCATCGCCGGCCGCGAACCGCCGCCGCCAAGTGAACAGCAGATTCGCGTTGAGGCCATAGCGCCGCGCGACCTCCGCCACCGACGCTCCTTCCTCCAAGCTCTCCGCGACAATGCGGCGCTTCGCGTCGTTCTTCCAATAGCGCCGCCGGCCCCCGGAACCCGCAGCCTCGTCTTTTTCCGCCTCGGTCATCGGAGATAGTGTCCATCATCGATAGTGGACACGATCCCCGCGCCACGCGCACGACTATCGCCGCCGTCAGCCCCAATCGCCAGACGGCCCTCGGCGGAGGCTTACCGCGCGGCTTCGATGCCGGCAAGAAGATCAAGGGCCGCAAACGTCACATCGTGACGGACACGCAAGGCCATATGCTCACCGGGATCGTGCACGAAGCGAGCATTCAGGACAGGGATGGCGCGCCGCGCGTCATCGGCTTCGCCTGCGAAAGCTTCCCGACCATCACGCATATATTCGCCGACAGCGGTTACGCCGGCGAGAAGCTTGAAGCCGCTCTGGCTGGTGAAGACGAATGGCCCCGTCATCGAAATCGTCAAACGCCCAGATGCCACAAAGGGCTTCGTCCTCGTTGCACGGCGTTGGGTCGTCGAACGAACCCTCGCCTGGCTTAATCACTGCCGAAGGCTAGCCAAGGATTGGAAAGCTTCCATCGCCTCATCTGAGGCCTAGTTGCTCATCGCCTCCATCAGACAGCTCTCCCGACGCATCGCTAGAAACGCATAATCAAGGTGTTAATTTTGAGTCCGACTCTTAGAACGGCAGGGTAATAATATGAGAAAGCCATTGAATTGCGCTCTCCACCACGTGGCCGAGGGTTCCGCCAATCGACGGGGCGACCTTCCCAACCCCGTACGCGCCGATGACAACGCCAACGGCCTTTCCGCTAGTGCTTCCAACCTCTTTAGAGAAGCTCTCAATCGCCACGTCGAGCTTCTTGCCAATCCAGGACACGGCAGCCGATAGGCGGGAGGTCGCCTTCGCAACCTCAAGGGCGTTCGGCTCAGGCTTTACGAGTTCTTCTCGTATAATTGCGCTTGCCTCGCGGATGTCAGGCACAAGGTCAGTGCCAAGCCCGCCTTCTTCTGAAGGGGGGTTGTTGTGCCCGATCCCACCATGCGCCTGCCGGGGCAGCAGGCGTTCCAATTGTTCGAGGCGGTCAAGGATTTCTTGGCGTTGGCGCTTCTCCTCCACATCGCCGTAACGAGCTGTCTCACCGCGCTGAAGCGCGGCGATAATTGATTCAATATCAGGCTGTGGTGCAGCGGATTCGCGCTCTTCCCGTTCTGCCTCCCACTCAGCCCTTACCTGCTCATGGTCGGCATGATTGTGGCTTGGAGCCCACTCAGTGAGGCCGTCGCTCTCAATTTCTTCAACTACGTCTTCGATAACCTGCTCAGATATAAACGAACCAAATTCAGCCTCTATTTCTTCTCGCGCATCATATGGGCCACCCCAAATGTAGAGATATCCACCTTCTCGACCGTTATAAGGCGTCTCTTGGGCGGGGTCTTCGAAGTGATGATGGAACCACGCAAGAAGGTACTCGCACTGCTTTGCCTTTCCAAGGCGTTTGAGACGCGATGGCGTCACGCCGACTTCAGGGTCGTCGGCAGAGAAATAGAGTTTTCCTTTCGCCATTATCCGACAATCCACTTTTCGGCGCGAATGAGTTCAAGAAGGCCCATGCAGGGCGGTAGACCCAAAGCCGTTACAACATCGGGAATGTTCGGGCGTTGTGCGCTTCCCGTGGGCTTCTCGTCCGTGACGATTTGCAGGCTCTCCACTTGTCCCAACGCAATGACGAAGGGGTCGGCGGATGTCCGCAATTTCCGTTCGCCGACTAAGCGCGGAAACTGGGCCAACACGCCAGCAGCGGCGATCTGAATCTCGTCTTCGAGTTCGCGGAACATGTACTTCCGTTCCGCAAGCCACTTGTGCAGCTCGTCGGAACGCTTCGCCGTTTCGGTTAGCACTTCCGTGGGGGCGACCAAGCGCCCGTCCTCAATCAGTGAATCCATGAGCCCCCAGAATCTCGGAAAGTTCTCTGGGGGGTATCGCTCTTGCCACGCGGCTATGAGGGCGCTTGTGTCGATGCAATATATCGTCATTCCCCCCTGCTATTCGGCCACCTGAAAGGCGGCATGCTCAAGCGCGGGGATGTATTTGACCTTGGCTCCCAGAAAGCTCGAAACGTCGTTGAGGGTAATGCGTTTGCCGTAATAGCTGCGCAACACCAGCCGCGTGAAACCGCGACCGTTCCAGCTCATCAGCATGATGTGTCGTTTGATCTGAATGGGCTTTTTCTGCGCCGCTTTTTCCTTTGCGAGCCGCCGATATTCTTCTTCGAACGCTTCATGCCGCTCTTTGTAATAGTCCCATGTTGCGCGCTTCATGGTCACGAAACGTAGCAGCAGCGCCTGACGACTGACACCGATTGCGTCTCCGATCTTGCGCAATTCGTCGTCGCTCCATTCGCGGACATCCCTTCCAGCAGCTTCTTCGAACAACATCAACAAATCACGCGGCATCAAAGTTGCCGCCGCGACAGCATCGCAGAAGCGTTCAACCGTGCGGCTTGCCGGAGCGAGCTGGGGGTCTTCAGCCGCGCCATTCGAAATGGCGCTTTCCCCTAACAGGACATGGCAGAGTTCATGGATAAGCGTGAACGCCTTGCCCCCCTGGCTGTAATCCTTGCCGTTGACGACAAGGACAGGCAGTTCGCGGTTGGCAATCGAAAACCCGCGCATTTCCTCAAGCTCGACGCTCCAATGTGGCCCGCTGATAACGAAAACGAGTATGTCGTTTTCCTCCAGCCGTCGGCGCCAGAAATCGAATGCCCTCCCCTGCCGCGCCGCGCGTTTCTGCGCTTCGCTGTCCACGTTCAGAAACTCCCGGATTGCGCGGCCAACATTTTCGGGATTGTCGCGCGTTGTCGCCTTCAGTGGGAACCGCTGCGGCTTGTTGTCGAGTTCCTGAAACAGTTCGAGCGCCAGCTCGCGGCGATCGTAGGCGCTGCGAATGTGATAGGCGAGGTTCGCCGAAATCGGCTCGTCGTCAAAATGCGCGAGCCTGCGGAAATCCCGCAACGGCGCGAAATCCTTTGGCGGTTCCGGCAGGTAAAAGACCGCCAAAGGGAAATGATATTTTCCCGCAAGCGCGCGGAGCTGCCCCAAGGTTGGTACATCGGGATTCTCGTCGCTTTCCCACGCGTGAAGGCGCTCAACCGGGACATTTGCCGCTTTCGCGGCATCTTCCGGTTTCACCTTGGCGCGGCTGCGCGCCCATCTCAGCATCGCCGGTTTCACGAGGGCTTTAATGGTGGCCATGACCGCCCCCGCCCATTGTGCGCGGCATTGCTGCGGCAGGCGCGGCATCATTGGCCGCGCGTATTGCCCGCCACAGCGTCGAGCCGTCCACGCCAAGTAGCGCGGCCATACCGGCGCGAGTCTGCAAGCCACCCTCTATCGCTTCGCGCGCATGGGCGACCTGTTCCACGGTGAGTTTGCGGGGGCGACCGACATGCTTTCCGCGTTTCTTCGCCGCCGCAATCCCTGCGTTGACGCGCTCGACAATCAACGTTCGCTCAAATTCCGCCAACGCGCCCATAATGTGGAACACCAGCTTTCCGCCCGGCGTCGTCGTGTCGATGCTTTCCGACAACGAGGCAAAGCCCGCACCCCGCGCGCCCAGCTCCCTTATCGTTTCAATTAGATGCGGCAGCGACCGCCCGAGCCGATCGAGCTTCCAGACAACCAGCGCATCATTCACGCCAATCCGCTTGAGCGCGGCTTCAAGGCCGGGGCGTTGCGTGGCGACGCCCGACACGCCCCTATCCTCGAAGACTTCCATGCAGCCCGCTTTCCGCAGCGCGTCACGCTGAAGGTCAAGCGATTGCTCGTCGGTCGAGATGCGGGCATATCCGATTTTCATGGGGGGATTCTGCAATAGGGTTTTGCAAAAGTCGATAGGTAAGAATTTCAGTAATTTATGGTGGGAAGGATGAACGTTGCAAAAGGTAGAGGTTTCGCAATGAGTTTCCGCCGCAACGATCAAAGCCACGAAACCCTTGCGGAGATTGGCCGCAGCTATCACGTCAGCGGCGGGGCGATTGCGAGGCTGACGTAATGTGGAATCTACCCCAGCACGATTATGAAGAAATTCGAGAAGTCGTCGTAGATGTCCTAAGCAAAGCGTCTACAAACGGTGTCAATCAGTTTGCCGGCGTTTTAGAACACACAGCACGCACTTTGGCGCGACGACATAATGCGCCCCCGCTTCCAACTGGAATGGCTTACGCCGGTGCGGACAGTCAATTGCATCCCAACGATTCCAATATCGTTCTTGAGGTGGTGTGGGACTTATTTCGGCAGGGAGTTGTTACTCTCGGCCTAAACAGCAGCAATCCTGGGTGGCCGTGGCTCCGCCTTAGTCGTTTTGGACAGCAGGCCTTACAGCATCAAAGCCCCTTTCGTTTCCACGATAGCAGCGGCTTTTTGAAAGTTCTACATGCTGAAGTGCCGGATATATCCGCAGCGGCAGTCGTCTACTTAGAGGAAGCCGTAGCGGCGTTCTATGCAGATTGCCTGTTAGCAAGTCTCGTCATGCTTGGCGTGGCCGCAGAAATCGAATTTCTGCGGCTTGTAGAGGTGGCAGCCAACAGCCCCACTCATGGATCGAGGTTTTTGCCTGTGACAAAGCTGCCATTCATTCGAGCGAAAATCACCAAATTTCATGAGTTGCTAAATCCAATAATCAAAACACTTTCACAGTCGGCGACAGAAGACTTGGAAGTGAACCTCACGGCTATTCAGTCAGCAATCCGCATAGCGCGCAATGAATCCGGTCACCCGACCGGCGCGAAGCCCCCGACCCGCGAACAAGTCTATATGTGGCTCGTGATTTTTGTTCCATTTGCGCGGCAGCTCATGAGACTTCGGAAAGAGCTGGTATAGGGAGGCCGATGGTCATGCCATTGCTTGGCGTCGCGACGCCGTGCTGTTCCACAATGAGCGTTCTGCGAATCCGCGAGGTTTGATCGCCGCTGGCGAGCGTCCTGACGCGCGTGGCTCCCTCCCCGTTTTTCCGGCCAAATCTCACGCATGACAACGTCCTTTGCCATGCATGACCGTGATCCACTGCCCGAGACTGACCGTCCACCGTGGATGGAAAGCCGGCCTTAATCGGACAGACGCGGCCCTTTACTAGGGGCGCTGCCCCCCGCGCGCGTCAAGTCTTGCACCTTTCAGTAGTCTCAAGGGGCGGAATCTTGCCACAGAAACCACCACAACCTATGGTCCTTGTGTCCGGTCAGATAGAAACCGAAACATGAGCGCATCGAGCTCTTCATCAGGCGCAACACCAGGTTTGCGCTGGATGGTGATCGACCTGAACAGTTATTTTGCGTCCTGCGAACAGCAGGAGCAACCGGACTTGCGTAACAAACCGGTCGTCGTTGCGCCGCTGCTCGCTGACACTACTTGCGCCATCGCCGCCAGCTATCCGGCGAAGGCCTTCGGCATCAAGACGGGAACGATGATCGGCGACGCGCGGCGCCTCTGCCCGCATTTGATCGTCGTTCAGAGTCATCCCAAACTCTATGTCGAATATCATCACCGTATCCTCGACGCGATTGAAAGCTGCATTCCGATCGGAACCGTGATGTCGATCGACGAAGTGGCGTGCGAATTGGACCGCAGCCAGCGCTCGCCCGAAGCCATCACGCGGCTTGCCACGCAGATCAAACAGGCGATACGCCAGCAGGTAGGGGATTGCCTCACCAGTTCCATCGGCGCTGCTAGCAATCGATTGCTCGCTAAGCTCGCTTCCGACATGCAGAAGCCGGATGGTCTAACGATCCTGGAACCGGAATCGATGCCGACGAAAATCCTGCATCTCGGCATCGGGGACATTAGCGGCGTCGGCGTCAACATGGCGCGGCGGCTTCGGGCGGCCGGTCTCGATACCGTCTGCAAACTCTGGCTGGCGGACGCCGACACTCTTCAACGCATCTGGGGCGGGGTTGTTGGGGGAAGGTTTCATGCGCTGCTTCACGGAGAGGACCTGCCCGCGCCAATCCGGCGGCGCGCTAGTTTTGGCCATCAACATGTTCTGGCCCCCGAGCAGAGGACCATCAGAGCGGCGACGCCCGTAGTGCGCGAGTTGCTGGCGCGCGCCGCCGAACGTTTGCGGCAAGAGAATTTCTACTGCCGTCGCTTGATTGCGGACATCAAATGGGCGAACGATCGCGGCCATTGGATCGACGAGCGATCCTTTCATGAGACGGACGACACGCAAACTCTCAGCCGCATCTTGATGGAGATATGGTCGCGCGTGCCGGCGCAGAAGCCTTTACGCGTCGGAGTGACGCTCGCGGGGCTTGTTCCTGCTAACAAACATCAGACCGATCTTTTCGAACGTCCAACAAATGCCGCGTTGACCGAGGCGATCGATAGGCTCAACCAGAAATTCGGGCGCGGCACGGTGGGGTTCGGCGCGACGACGTCATCGTTGCGCCGCATGACCAGCAAGATCGCGTTCCAGCGCGTTCCCGACTTGAGTGAGTTTTGATGTTCAATCTGAAGCTTCCATTGAGGAGATAACCGCCTCGATTCGGATAGAGCTTCCAATCGTCCTTAGCGTGCTTGATTTAGCGTGCTTGATGATGAGCAAGGCTTCGGATTCGAGCGCCAGCCAACGCCTCGGCTTTTTGGTTTGCTCGCCTGTCTCCACCGTCGTTGAAAATCAGCTGTTAGTTCATGAAGTCGCGACGTCGGTTCGTGGGCTTTCGGCGAACAGGCATGATACAAGAGAATTCGTTCCATCAATTCTTGGCGTCGCGAATCGTGCGCAATACAATCATCATCCATTCGCGTCTTGCCTGGCGCCGGTTCCGTGCGGATGCCGCCGTCGCGCGGCGGCATGGTCTGCAAGCGCTGCCGATCGAACTTCTCGCCGCGCGATTGGCGGGAGGCTTTCTTCAGCCGATCGATTCCGACGCGCTCAAATCTGCGATTGCCAAGGCTATTTTGGCCGATCTCGGTGAACTGAACGACATAAAATTACTACCCGGCTTCGCCCGCGCCGCCGCCGCAACGCTGAGCAAGGCTTGGTCGGCAGGCCTCGACCTCAATGAACGCTCAGCGCCTGAGGGGTCAGCCACGCGATCTCGGCTCGCCGCCATTGCACGGCTCGAGAGTGAGGCCTTGCAACATATACCCCCATCAATGCGACGTCCGGCCGATCTGGTCGCAATGGCCCTCGGCCGTCTCCATCATGCAGAAACATTGTTTGGAAAAATCTCAGTTGAAGGCCGCACCGAAATGTCACCCGTTTGGCGGCCCCTGCTCGCCGCGCTCGCCGGTGTCATGGAGGTGCGCTGGATCTCCGGGCCCCGCTACACGCCTGGTTGGCTTCGCGACCTCGGCATTCCCATCGTCGAAACGACGGCGGCGAACCCCGAAATTCTTTGCGAATCCTGCGCAAGTTCAAGGCACGAAGCGCTCGAAGCCTTACGCTGGGCGCGGTCCCTGATTGCCCGGGGAGACGTGCGTCCGGAACAGATCGCCATCGCAACGGCTTCTCCGGAAGAATGGGACGATCATTTCTTGGCGCTCAGTGAGATGAGCGGGCTCGATCTGCATTTCGTTCACGGCCGCAAGGCGTTGACAACGCCGCAGGGCCAACTCGCCGCAGCGCTTGCCGAAATTCTTCTGCGCGGGTTCAGCAAAGCCCGCATGATCCGCCTCGTCTCGCTGTTGCGCCACCAGAACCCCGCCTTCGAGGTTGTGCCCGCAAACTGGTGGCGCGCGCTGCCCAAAGACGCCCCGCTACTCGGCGTGGCGCAGTGGCGCGAAACGCTCGGCGCTCTTGCAAATGACGCGTTTCCAAAGGGTGACGCTGCGGCGGCGCTTCTCCGCGACTTGGTCGAAACGCTGGCGTTCGGCCTGAAACGAGCGCCTGAAATCGGGGAACGGCTCCTTGGTGTTCGAAGCCTCGCAATCTGGCGTAAGTCACTGACAGAGGGACCGCCAGAAGCACTAGATGTGACGCTCGCCAAGCTTCATTTGCCCGATGACGTGGAGCCGGAGGCGGCCGTTATTTGGACGCCCGCGTCGGCGCTCGCCGCCGAACCTCGCGCTTATGTGAGACTGATCGGCCTCACCTCGAGAGCCTGGCCACGTCGCCAGGCCGAAGATCCGCTATTGCCAAACCACATTATTCGTTCGGATTTGCTCGATCCACTGCCTGTGCACGAAGCTGATCGGCGCGATTTCGACACGATCCTCAAGACAACGACGCGGCAAGTCGTCTGCTCACATGCGCGACGTGACGCGCAAGGGCGGATCAACGGGCTTTCGCCGCTTTATCCGAAATCGCAGCCCCAGGTTTATCGGCAGAGAGCTCGGATACCTGAGCATGCCGCCGGCTGGTCAGACCGGCTGTTCGCGCGACCTGCCGAATTCAGCACATTGCCCGTGGCGCAATCGGCGCTGTCATGCTGGATCGACTGGCATACCGATCGCCTCACCGCTCATGACGGGTTGGTCCGTCATCGTCATCCACTGGTTGTCGCGGCGCTCAATCGCCGACAGTCGGCGACGTCGCTGACCAAATTGTTGCGTGATCCCCTTGGTTATTTATGGACCTATGGTTTCCGCTGGCAGGAGCCGCAGGAGAGCGAGGAACCACTGTTGCTCGATGCTCTCGCCTTCGGCAATCTGCTTCACATCACTCTGCAAAAGGCGGTCGATCGTCTCGAGGCGGCCCATCCGGGAGGTCTTGGCAACGCCGACGCGGGCGCCATTTCGGATGCGCTCGATGAAAGCCTCAACACAGTCGCCGTGGAATGGGAACGAAACGCGCCAGTCCCTCCCCCGGTGATTTGGCGTCGTAAACTCGAAAATGTTCGCGCCCTTGCGCTCGCCGCTCTCACCTTCCCAGAGCAGCAGTTGCCGGCGCAAAAAAGCTTTGCCGAAATTCCATTCGGCGGCGACCCTCGCGCGGAAGCGCTTGCGCCAGAACATCGCGCGCGCCTTCCCTGGGACGCCCTCAGGCCCGTTGTCATTCCGGGCACGGCTGTGGCGATCGGCGGTTCGATCGATCGTCTCGATTTGTCTGGTTCAGGCGCGAGCGCCCGCGTGACAGACTATAAGTCTGGTGCGCCGCCACGCCGAAGCAAAGAGCCCGTATTAAAGGGCGGAGCCGAGTTGCAACGGTGCCTTTACGCCTATGCTGTTCGTGCGCTCGTGGAGGGTCTCGATAAGGTAGAGGCGCGACTACTCTATCCGAAAGGCGTCGATGGCGGGCTCTATCTACTCGCCGATCCCGCCGATGCGCTCGAGCGCCTCGCCGATTTCGTGGGAGCCGCGCAGCGCCATGTCCTTGCGGGCAATCTGCTGCCCGGCGCCGGCGCTGAAGATAGTTTCAACGATCTCGCTTTCGCCCTGCCTGGGGGCGCGAAGGAGAGCTATTTCGAGATGAAACGTCCGCTGATTGCCGAACGCCTGGCGGGTCTGGCTCCATTATGGGAGCTCGAGTGATGACCAAAGCTCCCTACTCGAGCGATCTACCGGACGCGGAAGCTCGGAGACGCGCGCTGCTCGATCACAATTCGACGCTTTTGGTTGAAGCAGGGGCCGGCAGCGGCAAGACCTCGCTCATGGCCGGGCGAGTGGCGCTTCTTCTTGCCAGTGGAGCTAAGCCCCGCGAAATCGTCGCGATCACTTTCACCGAGGCCGCATCCTCGGAACTGCTCGACCGCATCGATCGCTTCGTCGGCGAGCTGGCGCTCGGTCTCATTCCCGACGAACTGCGCATCGCTTTGCCGAACGGGCTCTCGGCCGATCAGGCGAGCTCCATTGCGGCGGCGGCTGAAACCCTCGACGAAATCACTTGCACCACCATTCACGGATTTTGCCAGCAGCTCGTGAAGCCATACCCCGTCGAGGCGGGGATTGATCCCGGCGCCGCGATCATCGATCCGGGGGCCGCTGACCTCGCCTATCAAGACCTGCTTCAGGCCTGGCTCTCAGCCCGTTTCGGGCGGGATCGCGGGAGCGAAGGACTTGGGCGCATGCCGCCGCTGCCGGAATTGGGGGAAGAAGATTTCTTCGCGGAGCTTCTCCTCGACGAGCCTGACGCCGTCGTCAGATTGATCCAAGACGTCGCCGCTTTCCTGCGAACGAAGCGAACGGCCAAAGCGCCGACTGCCGAATTTGATCGAGCAGCGCTCGAGACTCTGTCACACGAAGTCGAAGCGTTCGCGAATTGGTATGATGGATGCGGGATTGTCGAACCCGTCACTAGGGATCTTATCGTCGATCTCCGCCGCCTCTGGAGTATGGTCAACGACGCCCGCGTCGGAGTCACGACCGGGCGACGCATAACCCAATTACTGCTACATGAAGCGCCGAAATGTCGACATGGCTCCGAAACACGATTTGTCGCTTGGAGAAATAAGGGCAAGTGGCAGGACGCATCGAGCGACGCCGGATTCGGCAAACCGCGCGGCAGTCAGCTGTCAGCCGATGCGCAAGCTCATTATGACCGGTGCGATCGAGCCTATCAGACCTTCGTCGCAGCAGTATGCGCCGCCGCCTTCAGTCGCTTCGTCGCCGAATTCGATGCCCTCGCCAAACTCTATGCAGATTACAAACGTCAAGCGGCGCTTCTGGATTTCGATGACCTGCTCTACCACGCCCGCGATCTGCTCGCCCATAATGAAGCGGTGCGCCATGACCTCAGCCGCCGCTATCCGAGAGTTCTGGTCGACGAGTTCCAGGACACCGATCCCCTGCAAGCGGAGATTCTCTGGCGCCTCTGCGGCGAAGGCGCCCAGGAGACGCCGTGGATCGATCGCGCCTTGCGTGCGGGTAGCCTATTTGTGGTCGGCGATCCGAAGCAAGCCATCTATCGGTTTCGAGGCGCCGACGTCGACACCTATCTCGAGGCCAAGCGCGCGCTAGTGACGCGCGATCCGGCCTTAGTCATCGAAATCACGGCGAACTTTCGATCGCTGAAGCCGATCCTGGATTTCGCGAATGATCAGTTCCGCGCGCTTCTCTCGCAAGAGCAGGGACAACCCGGCTTCACGGCGTTGCAATCGACGCGTCGACCGCAGGACGGACGCGCCGCCGTGGCGTGTTTCGAAATCGTGATCGAAGACCGACACAAGGATAGCCGCGGGAAGCTCGCTGTCGACAGCGTACGGCGAGAGGAAGCAAACATCGTCGCCGAGCTCCTCGAACGAATCATCGGCGCCTATGAGATTTGGGACAAGCGATCGAAGACGATGAGACCGTGCCGCGCTGGCGATATCGCGTTACTCGCGCCAACCGGCACAAATCTTTGGATCTATGAACGCGAGATCGAGCGGCGCGGCATTCCGATCGCCTCCCAGGCGGGGAAGAGCTTCTTCCGCCGGCAGGAGGTCCAAGAGCTGATAGCTGTCGCCCGCGCCTGCGTCGATTGGCGCGACACGCTCGGCTTAGGCGCACTTCTGCGCGGGCCGCTCGTCGGCCTCACCGAAGAAGAAATCGCGGACTCTATTATCGCCTTACCGGCAGGACCAAATGGCGCGCCGCCACAACTTCACCTTTGGACGGATCGCAGCGCTGTCAGCCATCCCGTTCTCAACCGCGCCCTCGAAGTGCTGCAAAATCTCGCTCGTCGGGCCCGCCACACCACGCCATACCAATTTATGGCCGAAGCGGTCGAAGAGCTGAATGTGCGCCCGATCCTGCGCGCCCGGTACCGCAGCGGCGCCGAACGTGCGCTCGCCAATGTCGAACTTTTCCTGGAAATGGCGCGCGCGTATGACGCACGCGGGCTCACGGCTTTCGTCGAGGCTCTCCGAGCGAGTTGGGAAGATTCGGAAAAGCAGATGGAGGGCCGCCCTGATGCAGATGCAGAAGCAGTGTCGATCATTACGATGCACTCGGCAAAAGGTCTCGAATGGCCGATCGTGATTCCAATCAATTCGCCGACCATCCTCGATGACGACATGAAATTTCTGCATCGGCGATCGGATGATACCGTGCATTTCAAGCTGTTGGGCGCGGCCGGTCCTGACTACGAGTTGGTCAAAAGCGACGAACGTGATCAACTTCGACGGGAACGCATCCGACTATGGTATGTGGCGCTCACCCGCGCTTGTGATCTCTTGTTGCTGCCCCGGCAGAGCGAACGCGCGGGCTCTGATTGGTTGAGCTTACTTGAATTGCGACTTGATGAGCTTCCAGGTTTCGATGGCGCCGCTATCTCAAGAAGTCTTCGCTCTCCAACGGAAGGGCCAGAAAACCATCAAGACGTGGCAACCTGGACTGCTGAAGCGGCGACGATCGCAACTACGCGACGGACAATCATTTGGAAAAGTCCGAGCCGTCATGAGGCGCCCGCTGAAGAGCCGTTCAGACTGCCAGTGGCGGAAGTCTATACAGACGCAACAACTTTGGAAGAATCTTTGCCAACCGATGCGGGGCCCGCTTCGCCCGCTGGGATCATCCAAGGCGGCCGGGAACGCGGGCTTGTCCTGCACAAGCTGCTCGAGGAACTACTGACGGGCCAGATAATTGAGGACCATCAGATATTGGAGGCGCGTGCGAGAACTTTGCTTGCTGAGCTCGGCGTTACTGAAGCGGATCGCCCCGAAGATGGTCCAAATGCGCTCGAACTAGCAGCGACCGCGGTGCGGGCGCTAGCGATACCGGAAATTGCAGCAATCAGAAATCGCCTACTGCCGGAGGTGACGGTCTTCTCGGCCGATATCGCCGCAGATTGCTCGACATATATTGGCGGCGTTGTCGATGCCTTGGCTCTCGACAACGATGGCGCCGTCGAGGTGGTCGTCGATTGGAAGAGTGATGTCGATCCGGGACCGGCTCAAATCGAACTCTATCGTGAACAACTCAAAGATTATCTTGCTACTACCACAGCAAAAGAGGCCTTGCTGGTGTTTGTGACGAACGGCAGGATCGAGCGAATGCATTGCGGATGAATATTTCCAAAATGATCGCCTGTCGCCGACAGCACGCAAATTAGTGAAGAGGGGTCTCGCTCGTGACCGGGTGGAAACGCTTGAATCGTCACTTTAGCAAAGCGCGGCGGCAGGCCGCGCCAAGGTCAGCCGCCGCCTGACCCAACCGCCCGTCACCAGAATTCGACGATCGCTTGGTATTTGGAGGTCTCCGGTTAATCTCTCGGTTACTTTAACAGCCTTACCGTATCTCCCTCCACATCAATGAGGGGAATTATGACAGACACGGTGGGAATCGCGGGCGATCGTATTCGCTCATTTGTCGAGCGCATCGAGCACATCGACGAAGAGATCAAAGCATTGAACGAGGGGAAGAAGGAAGTCTTACACGAGGCCAAGGGCGAAGGCTTCGATGTGAAGGTGCTGAAGGAAATCCTTCGCTTGCGTAAGCAGGACAAGGACGAGCGCGACGAACACGAGTCCCTGCTCGACCTCTATCTTAGGGCCATGGAGTCTGCGGAGACCCCCGAAGCGAAGGCCGCATAACGCGCCGTACGCAAAAAGGGAGGGCGGCGGATTCGCCCCGCCCTCCTGAATTTATTCGGAGAGCTCGCCGAGTTTGAGCGGGGCCTTTTTCGCGAACGCACGCCGGCGGCATTAGATTCCGCTTGCGCGCACGGCCGTTTCAGTGGCGCGCGACCGAAGCTAACGGAGAAGGTCACAGGCGGAGTTCGATCGAAGGTTTTACGGGATCGAGATATCGTCTGAGACGGTCGGCGCGAGGGAGTCGAACGGGAGTGGGAAAAAGT
Organism: Methylocystis sp.; assembly: GCF_021731785.1. Lineage (GTDB taxonomy): Bacteria > Pseudomonadota > Alphaproteobacteria > Rhizobiales > Beijerinckiaceae > Methylocystis. The sequence continues at coordinate 49,566 of NZ_JAKFWS010000031.1, read as the reverse complement.
TGGGGGTCCGTCAGGTCATGTAAGCTCGAATTTTCGAGTGAGGAGGCGGGCCTGTGACGGGAATTATTGAGATGAAGATATTGGCGGAATTTGTCGGCGTGGATGGCGTTTCGGCGCGACGAGAGATTTTCCTTGTCCGGCGCAATGTGGACCAGCCTCATCTCAAAGATTTCGGCCTGACCCTGGAAGAAGGCAAAGCCATCTTGCAGCGAATGCAAGTCGAACACACGCAGTTTCAGGTCGAGCAGTGCGGCATGCGTGATCGGGAATGTGTGGGCTGCGAGCGGCTTCGCGCCATCCACGATTATCGGACACGTTCAATTCACACGCTGTATGGCGTCTGTCAGGTTCGCGCGCCTCGATTTCGATCCTGCAACTGTTCGGCGCCGCGTGATGCGGCGTCGGCAAGTCGATTGCTGGCGCTAATGGCGTGACGAACAACCCCCGAGCTGGAGCGCGTACAGGCGGAATTGGGTGCGCGGCTTTCATTCCGCGAAGCAAGCCGGGTTCTCGATCTTTTCGTGCCCGCCGCCCGCCCTCACAATCACAAAAGCGTTCAAAATCGGCTCGCACGGGTTGCAGCTCAGATCGAGACAAAAGATTTTGCGAGCCCGCATCGCATGAGCCGCTCCGAGCCGTGCCGGGATATCAGACGCGGCATTTCGAAGTTATCATGGGACGCGACGAAGCCGACGGACGCCCGCCACGCCATTTTGCAGCCGCGTCAAATATTTCGACGAGCAACGTTGATGCTGTTCGAGCTGCGTTACGCGCCCAGGGTTGGGTTCCTGGCAGAGACATCACGGTTTTCAGCGACGGCGATCCGGCGCTGAAAGGCGCCGTGATTAGCGCCGCGCGACAGCAAATCACGCATGTCCTCGACTGGTTCCACATCTCGATGCGTGTCCGTCACATCGAGCAGGCTTTCGAAGGCATCCGACAGGCGAGGCCAGAATTGAAGTCTTGGCTCCTGACATCGGCCTATTGCCATGTGCCGCGCCTTCGTCATCTCCTTTGGAGCGGCTACGTTGACGAGACCCGCGAAGCATTGGGGGGATGAGTTATTGGGTTCGCAGTGTTGTCTCCGAACATACTCGCGAGATCAATGCAAAAATGAAACGGTTTCTGTTGCTCATCGACGAGTTGGCGACATACCTCCGACTGAACGAGGCTTCCGTAATCAATTATTGTCAACGCTATTGGAAGGGCTTGCCGATCTCAAGTTCGCGAGCGGAATCCACGGTCAATGCTCTGGTCAATGCGCGCATGAACAAGCTGCAGCAGATGCGCTGGTCGCCACACGGCGCGCAGCGCGTGTTTCAAGCGAGAGCCGCTGTGATTGATGGCCGGTTGAAAGCTGGCGCGTTCAATCTCGCAGCATGACCCCCAGCTTTTTCCCGCTCCCGCAACGACGGGACGGGCGGAGGCTTTACTCATGGAACAATGGGTCTCTGGCGCTCTTCCCAACGGCTTGCGGGGGTGATACGTTCCTTATTTGTTCTTGTTGGCCCCATGAGTCAATCCGTAGCGGCCAACCGCTCTGTCGGAGCGCTACAAAGTCGATCATGGCAATGCGTCGGTCCTTGGGAAATCAGTTAAGAACAACAGCAGGATATCGGGAGATTTCATGAGCGCCGCCCATCTGGACAAATTAAATCCCGAACAGCGCAGGGCCGTGGAGCATGGCGTTGGACCTGCCGAGAACGGGATCGGCGGTCCCCTCTTGGTCATCGCTGGCGCGGGCTCAGGCAAGACCAACACGCTCGCCCATCGTGTGGCGCACCTCATCGTCAACGGCGCCGACCCCCGGCGAATTCTGCTGATGACTTTTTCCCGCCGCGCGGCGGCCGAGATGGTGCGCCGCGTCGAGCGTATCTGCGCTCAGGTGCTGGGGAGCAATGCCGACGTCATGAGCAATGCGCTCGATTGGGCAGGAACGTTTCATGGCGTCGGCGCACGGCTCTTGCGCGATTATGCGGAGCAGATCGGGCTCGATCCAGATTTTACGATTCACGACCGAGAGGATTCCGCCGATCTGATAAATCTGGTCCGCCACGAACTCGGCTTCTCGGAGATGGAAAGCCGGTTCCCGACCAAGCGCACCTGCCTTGCCATCTATTCGCGCGCCGTGAATGCAGAGATGCCGCTCGATGAGGTGCTCCGGGGATCCTATCCTTGGTGCGCCGGTTGGGAAGCACAATTGCGCGAGTTGTTCGCCGCTTACGTCGAAGCCAAGCAGGCGCAGAACGTTCTCGATTATGACGACCTGCTGCTCTATTGGGCGCAAACAGTCAGCGATCCGGTGCTCGCCGACGATATCGGCGAGCGGTTCGACCACGTTCTGGTCGACGAGTATCAGGACACGAACCGTCTCCAGTCCTCGATCTTGCTCGCATTGAAGCCGGGCGGGCGGGGCCTCACCGTCGTTGGCGACGATGCACAGTCGATCTATTCGTTTCGCGCCGCGACCGTCCGCAACATTCTCGATTTTCCAAATGCGTTCAGTCCATCTGCCGACATCATCACGCTCGACCGGAACTATCGATCGACGCAGCCGATCCTCGCGGCAGCCAATGGCGTAATCGATCTCGCCTCCGAGCGCTTCACAAAGAATCTTTGGACGGAACGCCAGTCGGCGGAGCGTCCCCAATTGGTTAACGTACGCGATGAAGCCGATCAGGCCCGCTATATCGTCGAACGCGTGTTGGAGAACCGGGAGGTTGGCGCGGACCTGAAACAGCAGGCTGTGCTTTTCCGGACCTCCCATCACAGCGGTCCGCTCGAAGTGGAGCTGACCCGCCGCAACATTCCCTTCGTCAAATTCGGCGGCCTAAAATTCCTCGACAGCGCCCATGTCAAGGACACGTTGGCGGTGCTGCGCTTTGCGCAGAACCCACGTGATCGCGTCGCAGGATTCCGCCTCATGCAGCTTCTGCCCGGTGTCGGGCCATCAGCGGCGCATCGCGTGATGGACTTGATGGCCGACCATTCTGATCCGCTCTCCGCCCTCTCCGACATTCCGGCGCCGCCGCGCTCAGGCGATGACTGGGCCGCCTTCGTCGACACGCTTCAACAGCTTCGCTCGGGCAACGCTGGCTGGCCTGCTGAGATCGAATGTGCGCGCCGCTGGTACGAACCGCACTTGGAGCTCATTCACGAAGACGCGTCCGCACGCCTGGCCGATCTTTTGCAACTCGAGCAGATCGCGGCGAGCTATCCGTCGCGCGAGCGCTTTCTCACGGAGTTGACGCTCGACCCGCCCGACGCAACGAGCGATCATGCGGGTGCGCCGCTGCTGGACGAGGATTACCTGATCCTCTCTACGATTCATTCCGCCAAAGGACAGGAATGGAAAGCGGTGTTCGTGTTGAATGTCGTCGATGGCTGCATCCCTTCCGATCTCGGCGCGGGAGCTACAGCGGAAATAGAAGAGGAGCGGCGCCTACTCTATGTCGCCATGACACGTGCAAAAGACAGTTTGCATCTCGTTGTGCCGCAGCGCTTCTTCACCCAGGGTCAGAGTGCGCAAGGCGACCGCCACGTCTATGCCTCGCGAACACGCTTCATTCCGGCTGCACTGCTGCAGTTCTTCGAATGCAGAACTTGGCCCGTCAAAGCGGCCGCGGCAGACGGAAAACGGAACGCTGGACAGGTTCGAGTCGATGTCGGCTCGCGAATGCTCGGCATGTGGCGATGAGGAGAACTGGCCTTTGTGTAACTTGTATTCATTGACGAAAGGACAGCAGGCGATCCGCGAATTGGCGGGCGCGATGAGCGACCGGACGGGCAACCTCCCTCCCCTTCCCGCTGTATTTCCCGATTATCCGGCGCCGATAGTGCGCAATCAAGCTAAGGGCCGCGAGTTGACGATGGCCCGCTGGGGCATGCCGTCACCGGCCTTTGCTCTCAAGGGCAAGAAATCTGACCCGGGAGTCACCAACGTCCGCAATGTCAAATCTCCTCATTGGCGACGCTGGCTCGGGATCGAAAATCGCTGCATCGTTCCTTATACAAGCTTCTCCAAAAATGAGGCGCTGCTGGACGGCACGCATCCGCCTGTCTGGTTTGCATTCGACGAGACGCGGCCGCTCGCGTTTTTCGCCGGCATCTGGACACGCTGGACTTCCGTGCGAAAGGTGAAGGAAGGCGAGACGACCAATGACATCTTCGCGTTTCTGACGACCGACGCGAATAAGGAGGTCGGGGCAATCCATCCGAAAGCAATGCCTGTCATTCTGACGGCACGAGAGGAGATCGACCTCTGGATGACAGCTCCGGCGGAGGAAGCGCTCACGCTGCAACGGCCGCTTCCTGACGATGCCCTCGTGATCGTCGCGAGAGGCAACAGGAGGGACGAGGGAGGCCTTGCGCTCACCCCAGACGCCAATGGAGACACGATACTGATCGACGCCGAACAGCTTGATCAGGATGCCTCGGCCTAGCGGGTGCGGCAGCGCAAGATCATCCATATCGACATGGATGCGTTCTTTGCGTCCGTCGAGCAACGAGATAATCCTGAGCTGCGTGGAAAGCCCGTCGCCGTCGGCGGATCGCGCGAGCGCGGCGGCTGCGAGCTATGAGGCGCGGAAATTCGGCGTGCATTCCGCAATGCCGTCGGTGACCGCCAAGCGCAAATGTCCCGATCTGATCTTCGTGAAGCCGCGTTTCGATGTCTACAAGCAGGCGTCGCTCGATATCCGAGAGATCTTCGCCGAGCACACGCCGATCATCGAGCCGCTGTCGCTCGACGAGGCATATCTCGATGTGACCGAAAATCTAATGGGGATCCCCTCCGCAACGCAGATCGCCGAGGAGATCAGGACGCCAGTGACGCCCTACCCCTCCTCCCCCGGCCACGAATCGATCAAGTCTGGACCGTCGTAAAGCTCTACACGGCGCGCGAGTGGCGACGCCTTGGAGCGAGCTACAACCTCGGCGAAGCAGCGACGAGCGCTAAGCCCGTCACTTGCTGAGTGCGATCCGACGTGCCTTCCATCTTCCCAAATCAAAATCGCGAATTGAGGCTCGTTCGTTCGTTCGAGGTCTATTGCTGGCATCGTCTTGCCTCCGAATCATTTCCGGCATGTTCTATCTGATCCACGACGAGGTCGAGGGATAGGGCTGATTGAACAGTTCGGTTTGGGACCATTCAAGGGCGTCTATTCGCTGGTGGCCCTCGTCGGTTTCGCCCTCATTGTCTGGGGCTTCTCCCGCTATCGGGCTTTAAAATCACGCCACGACGACCGCCGCGCGACAGAAGTTGCGATTGCCATCAAATCTCTCAACCGGATGAACGAACTCGGGCGCGCAAAATTCGTTCGACGGGCATGAGCGAAGCCGCCTCAACGTTCAAACACGCCTTGCAAATGCTCCATGCAACAAGGGCCGCGCTGGTGTTGTGTCAAGAAGGCGCGAAAGCGCCATGCTGTACGAGAGATGAAGGAAGACCCTTCGGAGCCGCCTTGCAGGAGGAGGCTCCGAACTACCATGAGCTGCTTCGGTCAAAAGCCGCGGTCGTGAACGTCATGGTCAAAAGGCGCGGCAAAGACCGCGTCATGTGTGGATGGGAGAGACGAACGCAAGTGAACCTCTGATGAAGCATCGAAAGACCTTAGACGACACCAAAACCGGGGCTTCACCAGTGCTCCGGGATCAGCATGGAAGATGCCTGCTTACTGACCATGTGGTGTCCGGTGTTTAGGAGGCGTGACTCTCATACGGGCTGTCGTACGGAACTTGAGAACCTGACCGACGATGCCAAGGGAAAAGGCACAAGCGGAGACCCCGCGAGGCCGAAAGTACCGATGCGTCGGGGAGGGGCGGACTGCTTCGTAGTAGCGATGAAACGGGGTAATGCCCGCGGAGCAAAGGCAGAGGTCACCAACGTTGGGAGTGAGTCAACTGGCGACAGGAGGAGCTCCAATTCTCGACGGAAGGCGGCAGCCTTCGCTTGGTGGCACGAGCCGGATGACGCGAGAGTGTCCAGTCCGGATCTGTGAGCGGCTCGGGGTGAAATTCCCCGGGCCGACTCGGCACCAAATATGAAAATATTTTGTTGCATATATGCTAACCACCGTTTACATAGAATCCGCAGGGCAGCAGCGGCCCGGCTGTCGGCAGGAGCAGGACCATGGAATCAATCGCGGCGGCGCCGATCGGCATCGGCCAGGACATAGCGCAATTTCGCGCTGAAATAAGCGCAACACAGAGTCAGCTCGCATCTAAATCAGGTGTTGATCAAAGCCGGGTATCCCGCATCGAGAAAGGCGAGCCCGGAACGCAAAGCGAGCTCGGCAAGATTTTGGCCGCACTGAAGGATCTGGGGTCAAAGGGCGCTTCGGACTACGGATCGTATTTGGCCAGAGATTGGCAATATGTCGAGCGGCCTGACTTTTCCAATCCGCAGCGCAATGTCCTGGAGCTGGCCGAGGAGGGTCTTCGGCAAATAGCGGCCTTTCTGGAGGAAGAGGAGCGTCCCTGGCCCCTAAAACGCCAGTTGGAACGTCAGCGGGCGGCTATCGAGGCGACTGCGGTGTATCTGGGAAAGAACACTCATCAAATCGCATTCATCGGCGAAGTGGGTGTCGGGAAATCGACGGCGATCAGCTTTCTGTATGGCTTGCTCGATCCGACGTTACCTGCGGGCGATCTTCGGGAGCGGGTCGTTCTGGAGACCGGCGGCGGACACACGACTCTCTGTGAAGTCAATATCCGGCGCGGCCCTGGGTTCGGCATTGTGCTCCAAGCCCAGTCAGACGAAGAGATGCGCAACCTAGTCGGCGATTTCTGCGCCGCCACATGGCTGCGCCGATCACGGGAAGACGGTCAAAAGAACGACAGCGTCAACGTCAGCGAGGAAGTGCAGCGCGCACTTCGAAACATGTCCGGCCTTACGGTGAAGCGTGAACGCGACTCCAACGGAAAGACTAATTCTCACGATCAAAATGCCGAACTGGCGAGCCGGTGCGCTACCGAGGAAGAATTTCGTGCGCGCGTCATCGAGCGAATGAAGCTCGAAGTCCGGACGCGGCGCGAAATCTGGATCGAAGACGGGGGCGCCAAGACGGCCATGCAGCAATTGCGCAAGCTGTTCCGCGACATCAACAACGGTCGCATCGAAGACGTGCCGTTACCGGCTTCGATCGACCTCCTTATCCCTGGCTTCGGCGCTGAAATGCCCGGACTGGCGGTATCCGCGGTTGACACCAAGGGCCTTGATGAAGTTGCTGTGCGCGCCGACCTCGATGCACGGTTAAAAGATAGTAGAACTCACGTTGTCCTGTGTTCGACATTCAACCAGGCGCCAAGCACGTCAGTGCAGCTTCTTCTCGATCACCTTCGCAATGCCCACGGGGTGCGGGTGGACGCTGGCAAGGTGTCGGTGCTGGCATTGCCGCGCGATGACGAAGCAATGGCCGTCAAGGATGACAGCGGGGAGCCGCCGATCGACGACGAGGATGGCTACAATCTGAAGCGCGACCAGATTCTCCGCACGTTGGCTAGCGGCGACGGGGCGCTGAAAGGCGTGCCCATCCTTTTCTTTAACGCGAAAAGGGATGACGCGGCCAAGGTCCGAGGCCAGCTGATTGATCAAATTGTTCGGCTTCGCAAATCCTGTGAGGAGCGGCTTCTCGACGAGTGCGCGGCCGCCGACGAAGTGATCCGTCACCATGAGACTCAGGCTTTCACGTCTGCGGTGCTGGCGGTCGCCGATCAACTCAGTAACTTTCTAGGGGCCCACGCTCCTTTACCCCCCCGTGTCCGGCAGCCGTCGGCGGAATTGATCGAGGCCATGCGCGCGATCCGGTATGCATCGACCATCTGGGCGATGACCCGTCGAAACGGCGAATACTACAACTTCAGTGTCAGCCATCAGGTCGGGGCCGGCGGAGCTAAGGACGCACTTCTTCGTTCCAAAACCTGGTTCGAAAAGCTCCAGGGTGTGCTCGATACGCTTAAGCAGGACAATGACCTCATGCTGGCGCAAAAGACCATCCAGCAGGTCGAGGTGAGCGCTGAAGGCTGGCGGCGGGCCTTCGCCGAGGCGGCACGCACGGCGGCCGTTGAGGTTTATCGTGGCCCATTGGAAGCAGATGTTGGGCTGTGGTCGCAATGTGCGGCGCAGTGGGGCGCCGGGCCGGGCTTCAAGAGCCGCGTAGAGCGAATCATCCGCGACTGGTTCGAGACACAGATCGGGCTGAATCAAAAGCTTGAGGGCGTAATGGCCGCACTATGGGAGGAGACCGTTGTCAGGCCCCTGGAACGCCTGTCGAACGAAAGCGCCGGCGAACTGCCGGAGGATATTCGTCCTGCCAACGTAGTGGCCTTCGCGCGTCGGGTACCAGCATGAACATCAACGGCTTCATCTGGAGCATCGCCGATGACGTGCTCCACCATGTCTACGACCGCACGAAATACCGCGACATCATCCTGCCGATGACGGTCATCCGGCGGCTCGATGCGGTGCTTGAACCCACCCGCGCCGCCGTCCTGGCGCGGAAAGCGGAACTGGACGCGGCGGGCATCCCGGAGGCCGCCCAAGGGCCGGCGCTAGACCGTGCGGCCGGTCAGGCTTTTCACAACCGCTCGCCTTTCACCCTCCGGCAGCTTCTTGCCCGGCCTAACCCCGAGACTCAGAAGGCGGACTTCGAGGCTTACCTTGACGGGTTTTCCGAAAACGTCCGGGAAGTCATTGCGCGCTTCAAGTTTCGCGAGGAACTGGGCAGGCTCACCGAGCACAACCGACTTCATGCGCTGATCGAGAAGTTCTGCGACGAGCGGATTAATCTCGGGCCGACTCCGGTTCGTGATGACCAGGGGCGTTTGCGCCTGCCTGGTCTCGACAACCATACCATGGGCACGATCTTCGAGGAGCTGCTTCGCCGATTCAACGAAGATTACAACCAAGGGGCCGGTGAACAGTTCACGCCGCGCGATATCGTGGAGATGATGGCCGACCTGGTCTTTCGTCCGATAAAAGACCGCATCGGCGACGGCACCTACCTTCTCTATGACGACGCCTGCGGCACCGGCGGCATGTTGACCGTCGGAGAAGCCAAACTGCGCGAGCTTGCTTGCAAGGAGGGAAAAAAGATCGAAATTCACCTCTATGGCCAGGAACTCAACCCCGAGACTTACGCAATCTGTAAAGCCGACCTGCTGCTCAAGGGCGAGGGCGAGGAAGCCCGCAACATCGCCTTCGGCTCGACATTGTCGGCCGACGCCCACGGCCGGAACGGGCTGAAATTCGACTTCATGATGGCCAATCCGCCATTCGGGACAACCTGGAAGATCGACCTAGCGGAAATGGGCGGCAAGTCCGCCGCAAACGATCCGCGCTTCGTCGTCGAGCATGATGGGCTGCCCAGCAACGACGATCGGCTGCGGCTATTGCCGCGCGTCTCGGATGGCCAATTGCTGTTCCTGGTCAACAAGCTGTCCAAGATGAAGGATACCCCGCTCGGCTCGCGCATTGCCGACGTCCATAACGGATCGGCATTGTTCACCGGCGAAGCAGGTTCGGGCGAGAGCAATGTCCGCCGCTGGATTATCGAAAACGATTGGCTGGAGGCGATCGTCGCCTTGCCCCTCAGCATTTTCTACAACACTGGCATTGCGACCTATGTCTGGGTGCTGAGCAACCGTAAGGCCAAGGCCCGCGAGGGCAAGGTCCAGTTGATCGATGCAACCAAACTGTTCCAACCGCTGCGCCGGAACCTGGGCAAGCGCAACTGCGAGATGAACGCCGCACATATAGAGACTGTGCTCGCCGCCTATGCGTCAATGGAGGTGAGCGATATATCGGTCGTGCTGCCTAACGAATCCTTCGGTTACTGGAAGATTGTCGTCGAGCGCCCGTTACGGCTCGCGTCCCAATTTACCAGCGAGGGGGTGGAGGCGCTGCGGTTCCAAAGCGGACATAAGGCGTTGCGTGAGGCGCTGCACGTCGAGTTCGGCGATTCTTTGTTCGACAATTTCGTGTCTGTCGCCGATCGCCTGAAAATGCATCTCGATCCCCCTGAGCCGGAGGCCGAGGAGGCCGACGAAGGCGAGGAGGACGCGGGCGAGACGGCTGAAGAGACCCCACGCCTGCCGAAGAAAACCGTCAAGAAGCTGCTCAATCCGGCGACATGGTCACGGGACAGACGACTGCACCGCGCGGCCAAGGCCTTGATGAAGGCAGTCGGGGAAAAAGAGTATGACGACTATGCGGCATTCGAGGCCAAGGTGCAGGATGCGGTCAAGGCCGCCAAGCTTGACGTAACTCCAGCGGAAACGCGGCTGATCGCCCGCGCCATGAGTTGGCGGTCGCCCGGCGCCAAGCCAATCGTGAAGGCGACGTACAAGCCGTCCGCCAAACCCGCGAATCCTCTGGGCGGCTTTTATTTGGTCACGCCAAAGGGCAAGCCTGCGGTCGTCACCTATGAGGCGGATAAACAGCTGTCGGATACCGAGATCATCGCGTTTACTGAACCCGGCGGCATTGACGCATTCTTTGAGCGCGAGGTTGCGCCACACTTGACTGATGCGTGGATCGATCGCGCTGCCACCAAGATCGGCTACGAAATCTCATTTGCGCGCCATTTTTATAAGCCGAAACCGCCTCGCCCGCTGGCCGAGATCAAAGCCGAGATCGACGCCTTAGAGCGTCAGACGCAGGCCCTGCTTGACGCTGTGCTGGTCGAGGCCGACACGTGAACGCCAAGCTGAAACCCTATCCTGAATACCGCGACAGTGGCGTCGATTGGCTTGGTCGCGTCCCGGCCCATTGGGACGTCGTACGCAATGGCCGGCTCTTCGCGGAAAGAAACGAGACGGGTTTTCCTGAGCTGCCGATCCTTGAGGTGTCGTTGCGGACGGGTGTTCGGGTCCGCGACATGGAGGGCGGACGCAAGCAGCAAATGTCCGACCGCGCCAAGTATAAGCGGGCAGCCCAAAACGATATCGCCTACAACATCATGCGTATGTGGCAGGGCGCGGTCGGCGTCGCGCCATGTGACGGCCTTATCAGCCCGGCCTATGTCGTCGCCCAGCCGCTACCGGGCGTCGTTTCGAGGTTCTACACCTACCTCTTTCGGACTAGCGCCTATATGCGCGAAGTCGATTTTGCGTCGCGTGGGATCGTGCCCGATCGCAATCGTCTCTACTGGCAGTATTTCAAGCCGATTCTGTCGCCTGCGCCCCCGCATGACGAGCAGCGCCGAATTGCCGAGTTCCTCGATACCTATGCAACGCTGGTTCAACGTCTCGTCGCCGCTAAGAGGCGAACGATTACCATTATCGACGAACAGCGCGACCAGATAATCGAGGGCATTCTTGTTCACCATGGAACCGAAGTTGCGGTTGAGATGATGCTCAAGAGGGCGCTCAACGCGATCGTCGGTGGGTCTACTCCGTCGCCAAATCCGGAGTTTTGGAACGGCGAAATCGTATGGATCACGCCGCCGGATATTAGCGCAGCGGATCGCCTGTCCTCATCGCGTAGATCGCTAACGGCAGCCGGATTGCGAAGCTGCGCCGCTACTGTCGTACCTGCGGGTTCCGTCATCCTAACTTCGCGCGCACCGGTAGGAAACATAGCTATTGCCGATGTTCCGCTTGCGACCAATCAGGGGTGCAAGGCGCTAGTGCCCAACTCGGAAAAGATATCAAGTGAGTTTCTGGCTCTTACGGTCAGAAGGCTTGTGCCGCTGATGAGAGTTCTTTCGACCGGCACAACATTTCAGGAAATATCGACGTCCCGTCTTGGTGCCATGCAAATCAATTTACCCAGTGTCGAGCAGCAGAATTCTATAATACGAGAAGTAAATACTGAGACTCGCCATTTGCAGACCGCCAAGGAGCGAACTGCGGCTGAGATCGACCTGATCGTCGAGTATCGTGACGCGATGATTGCCGCTGTCGTTACGGGCCAACTCGACGTGCGAATGGCGGAAGTCGGCGCTGTCCAGGGCTCAGACCTGCTGGCCGATGTGCCGTCCGACGACGACGATATGGAGGACGCGCTTGAGCAGGTCGACTGACATCAGCGAAGGCGGGCTGGAAACATTCATCGTCGCGGCACTAACCGGCACAACGCCTGCGCGCGTGCTCCCAACGCCGGGCCACTCCGAGGAGGCCGCGCCCGTCGCCGGTCCTGATGACTATATCGAGGGCCACCGAGAAGACTATGACCGGGTTCACTCGCTCGACCTCGTCCAGTTTGCATCGTTCCTGCACGCGACTCAACCCGACCTAGTCGGCACGTTGTCGATCGACACCGACACGCCGGTGCGCCGCGCCTTCCTGGCCCGGGTGCGCGACGAGATCACTTCGCGCGGCGTGATCGACGTGTTGCGCTCCGGTGTCCGTCACGGCCCGCATGAGGTGAAGCTGTATTTTCCTCTCCCGTCACCGGGCAACACGGCGGCGGCGACTCGCTTCGCCGCCAATCGCTTCTCCGTCACCCGGCAACTCGGCTATTCGCTCGATACCGCCCGACGCGCGCTCGACCTCGGCCTGTTCATCAATGGCGTGCCTCTCGCCACTTTCGAGCTGAAGAACAGCCTGACCGGTCAGACGGCGGCCCATGCCGAGGAGCAATACAAGACCGACCGCGACCCACGAGAACTAATTTTTCGCTCCGGTCGCTGCGCCGTCCATTTCGCGGTCGATGACCGTGAGGTGCGGATGTGCAGTCAGCTTGCGGGCCAGAAAAGCTGGTTCCTGCCGTTTAATCGCGGCTGGAACGACGGCGCGGGTAACCCTCCCAATCCCGGCGGCATCAAGACCGACTATCTGTGGCGACAGGTGCTTGCGAAACGCAGCTTGGCTGACATCATCGAGAATTTCGCCGGCATAATCGAGGAACGCGACGCACGCGGCCGGATCACTGCGCGCAAGCCGATCTTTCCCCGTTACCATCAACTCGACGTCGTGCGGTCGCTCTGCGCCAACGCCGCCGAGCGGGGTGCGGGCAAGCGATATCTGATCCAGCATTCCGCCGGCTCGGGTAAATCCAATTCTATCGCTTGGACGGTGCACAAGCTCGTCGGACTGGAGCGCGCGGGCGCGTCGGCTTTCGATACCGTCATCGTGGTGACGGACCGCCATGTACTCGACAAAAACCTGAAGGACACGATCGGCGGGTTCGCCCAGACCGCGCGCCTCATGGGCCATGCCGAGCGTTCCGGCGACCTGCGCACCTTCATCGAAAGCGGCAAGAAAATCGTCGTCACGACCGTTCAGAAGTTTCCCTTCATCCTGGACGATATCGGCAGCACGCATCGCGGTCGCCGCTTTGCCATCGTGATCGACGAGGCGCATTCCAGCCAGGGCGGTCGTGCGGCCGGGGCGCTGAACACGGCGCTCGGCGGCAGCGTGGCGGACGACGAGATGACGACCGAGGATCGCATCCTCGCCATCATCGAGGGCCGCCGAATGCTGGACAACGCCAGCTACTTCGCCTTCACCGCGACACCGAAAAACAAGACCCTGGAGTTGTTTGGCGAGCGCTATGAGGAAGACGGCGTGGTGAAGCACCGGCCGTTCCACCTCTATTCCATGAAGCAGGCAATCGAGGAGGGTTTCATCCTCGACGTGCTGGCGCACTACACGCCGGTTTCCAGTTACTATCGGCTCGCGAAGACGGCGGCTGATGACCCAGAAGTCGATGTGTCCCGCACGTTGAAAACCCTGCGCCACTATGTCGAAGGGCATGACCACGCGATCGCCACCAAGGCTGGAATCGTGGTCGATCATTTCCTCGATCAGGTGATTGCCCGGCGCAAGGTCGGCGGCGAAGCACGCGCGATCATGGCTGCCGACGGCATCGAGCGGGCGATCGACTATTGGCGCGCGATCAACGCAGCCCTCGTCAAGCGAGGCTCGCCCTACAAGGCGATCATCGCGTTTTCGGGTACCGTCGACGACGCGGGCGAGCAGCGCACGGAGGCGTCGTTCAACGGATTTCCGAGCAGCGAACTGGAGGATAAGTTCGACGCTGACCCTTACCGTTTCCTCGTCGTCGCGGACAAATATCTGACCGGGTTTGATCAGCCCAAACTGTTCGCAATGTACCTCGACAAGACGCTTGCCGGCGTTAAGGCGGTGCAGGCTTTGTCACGTCTCAACCGCGCCCGGCCGGGGAAAACCGAGCCAATCGTGCTGGATTTCCGCAACGACCCGGCTGTCATCGAAGCTGCGTTTTCCGACTTTTACCGCACGACAATCCTGTCCGGCGAGACCGATCCCAACAAGCTCCACGACCTCAAACGTGCGCTCGACGCGGCGGGTGTTTACGCTGGGAGCGACGTCGAGAGCGTCGTCTCGCTGTTCCTGCAAGTGGCGCCGCGCGACCAGATCGACCCCATCCTGGATGCATGTTCGGCGCAGTACGAACAACTCCCGGAAGACGATCAGATTGCGTTCAAGGGTGCGGCCAAGGCGTTCGTTCGCACCTATGCGTTCCTCGGCGCGATTCTGCGATATGCGGTGCCGGAGTGGGAGAAGTTGTCGACTTTCCTCACCTTGCTGATCCCGAAGTTGCCCAGTCCCACGAGCGACGAAACGCCCGTCGACGTGCTCGAAACCATCGACATGGACAGCTACCGCGTGGAGGTCGAGGCGGCCATGGAGATTGCCTTGGCGGACGCCGATGCGGAGATCGAGCCGGTTCCCACGGGCGCGGCGGGAGGCCGTCCGGAGCCGGATGTCGACCAACTCAGCAGTGTGATCCGTGACTTCAATGAACGCTTCGGCGCCACGGAATTTCGCGACCAGGATCGTGTCACCCGGTTCCTGTTCGAGGAGTTGCCGGAGAAGATTGGCGCAAACGGCCGGGTGCAGAACGCGCTGCGGAACAGCGACAGTCAGAACGCACGGATCGAACACGACCGGGCGGTCGATGACGAATTGCTGGGCAGCCTGGCCGATCACACCGACCTCTATGCGCTCTACAATACGGACAAGGCTTTCAAGACGTGGCTGCAAGAACGGCTATTCGACGCTGCAAAGCGGGCGCAGAATCCAGCGCCGCCAGCGACATAATTTGCGTCGAGATCGATGACCTGCGTGCGCTCCAGCTGGAATCATTTGGGTTCAGCAACCCGGGGACTAAGCCAACCAAGTTCCAACCACCTCCGCTATGGGGCCTTGCCATGTATGACCCTATTCAAAAGCAGATCGCGACCGACTACTTTCAGCAAAGATTCCCCAATGACGGGCAGCGCTTTGTCGCTTGGTACCTTCGGAACATCCTGTTCCGTGACATGAACGAACCCCGCGACGACATTACCGACGGTGCCGACGACAAGCAGATTGATGCGCTTATCGTGGACGACGACAAGTCCTTGGTTAGCATCGTGCAAGGCAAGTTCATTCAGAGCGGCACGCTCGATGCAGAACCCTTGCGCGAAGTCTTCTCGTCATGGGTGCAAATCAAAGATCTCGCCCGGCTCCAGAACGTCGCAAACCAGAAACTTGCCCGCAAGCTTCCAGAATTGGCGGCCGCTCTGGAAGAAGACTACGAAGTGTCGTTCGAACTGATTACGATAGGCACGCTGAGCGAAGCGGCGCAGCATGATCTTCAGACGTTTCAAGAGGAATTAGCGAAGCTGAATGAAAATGAAGCGTTCGACGCCACCATTCATGTCATCGACGCGGACGAACTGAGGCGGCGCTACGACTACGCGATCGAAGCGGACAACCCCAGCATCAACTACAAACTTCCGCTGGCGGGCGTGAAGCACATGTACCACGAAGTCGCGGGAACGCCCGTGCTAATTGCCGCACTACCTTTGAAGGAGTGCGTGAAGCTGCCGGGCATCAAGGATGGCACGCTGTTCCAAAAGAACGTGCGCCAAAGCCTTGGCACAAGCAATGTTGTCAACAAGGGCATTCGTAGCACAATCTTGGGCGACAAGCGGAGCGATTTCTTCTTCTTCCACAACGGCGTGACGGCGCTGTCCAACAAGATGACGTTAGATGGCGACGCGCCAATCATTGGCATAACAATATCGCCTATGTCGACCTTCGACCTCTTGTTGATGTTGGCATAATCTCGCTTGGATATTTGATTTGCACCTTGGAGTACTATCTTTCCAGAAGTGAAGTTTTTCGAGGTCAGAAGTGGATACGCCTCCTCGACGTATTTGGGGGAATCATGGGTCCCGTCCCTTACGTCAGAAACAGAGCCAAGCTCTTCAGTCTTGTAACCATGGGGATTAGATATTGGATCGCCAAACATCTCATAGAAAATCGCCTGCCCCACTTCATTCGTATCCCTTCGCCGGCGGCCGCCTGGTTTTGAACTCGATATTGGAGATAGCTGTCTGAAGAGTGGCTCGATGATCGTGTCCACTTAAGACAAATGGACACTATCGTTGATATCGGTGGGCAAAGACGGCGAGTTGGCGCCGATCAGGCGCAAACGTCGGTCCTGGAACCGGGACGAGAAGCGCCGGATCGTCGATGAGAGCCTCGAAGAAGGCGCGTCGATTGCCGAGGTGGCGCGGCGGCACGAACTCAACGCCAATCAGCTTTTCACCTGGCGCCGAGAGTTCGACGTCGACCCTGCCGCGCCGAAGAATCTCACGCCAATACTGCCGGTGACGATCGCGTCGGACACCACCGCAGAAGGTTCCACTTCGGGATCGCGCGGCCAGATGGAAATCGTTCTTTCGGAGGGCGACCGGATCCTCGTCTGGGCTGATGTCGAGACGGCGGCGTTGTCGCGCGTATTGAAGGCGCTGTCGCGGCGATGATTCCGATTCCGAGCGGCGTCAGGGTGTGGATTGCGACTGGTCATACGGACATGCGGCGCGGCATGCAGGGTCTGGCGCTGCAGGTCCAGGAATGTCTGAAGCGCGATCCGCATGCCGGCGATCTTTATATTTTCCGAGGCCGCCGCGGCGATCTCGCCAAGATCCTCTGGCACGACGGCATCGGGCTATCGCTTTACGCCAAACGACTGGATCGCGGAAAGTTCATATGGCCGTCGGCGTCAGACGGCGCGGTATCGATCTCGGCGGCGCAGATGGCGTACATGCTCGAAGGAATCGATTGGCGAAATCCGCAACTGACATGGCGGCCTAAGAGCGCCGGGTAGCGTGCGCGGATCGGGTCGAAAAAATTGCGGTTGCGTGCATTTTTGGGCGCCTCAAATCACGCAAGTTATGATTCACTTCGTCGCATGGATGCCGCTCGCGCCGCTCTCGCCCAAGAAAACGCCGCCCTGAAAGCGGCGCTGGCCGTTGCGCAGACCAATGGCCTGGAAGTTGCCGCGGAACTGGCGGTCGCCCGCGCGAAAGCGTCGGAAGATATGGCTCTGATCGCACAGCAGAAGCTTCGGATCGCGAAACTCGAGCGTCAGGTCTACGGGCAGCGGTCGGAGCGCTCGGCGCGGCTGATCGATCAACTAGCGCTCACCTTCGAAGAGCTGGAAACCGGCGCGACGGAAGACGAGATCGCGGCCGAAAAGGCTGTCGCCATGACGACGACGGTCGCCGGATTTACGCGCAAACGTCCCGAACGCAATACGTTCCCCGACCACCTTCCTCGTGAGCGCGTGGTGATCGACCCGCCGACGGCATGCGAATGCTGCGGGAGCGCTCGCCTGCGTAAGCTTGGCGAGGATGTGACGCGCACATTGGAAACGACGCTCCGTCAGTGGAAGGTGATCGAAACGGTTCGGGAGAAGTTCACCTGCCGGGATTGCGAGAAGATCAGCCAATCGCCAGCGCCGTTCCATGTTATCGCGCGAGGATGGGCGGGGGCGAGCCTCCTAGCGATGATTGTGTTCGAGAAGTTCGGTCAGCACCAGCCTTTGAACCGTCAGGCCGAGCGCTACGCGCTGGAAGGCGTGCCGATCGCGCTGTCGACCATGGCCGACGCGGTGGGCTCGGTCTGCACGGCGCTCGATCCGCTCCTTCGCCTTCTAGAAACTCACGTCATGGCGGCCGAACGCCTGCATGGCGACGATAGTGTGCTGCAGAGGCGCACAGGAAGGATGATCGCAATGGTCTGAGATTTCTGTGCGCACAAGCTGCGGCGACGATGAGGGTTGGCCCCTCGGGATCGGCTTTCAGGAGCAGGTCTCAAACCACTCCAAGCGGCTGCGTTCAAGAGGCGCGGTCGTGAGCGTTGGAGACAAAGTTCGAGGAACACCTCGAGCAGGTAAGCGTCCGAGAGACGAATGAAAATGAACCCACCGATGAAGCGTCGTTACGTGGAAAGCGTCGTCAAAACCAGGGGTGTGTCGTCCCTCTGGGATCAGCTCGCCAGATGCCTGATGACCGGGCGAGCGACGACCGGCGTTGAGGGGGCGTGAATCGGATGCGGGCGTCGCCGCGGAACTGCAGGAACCAGTCGCTCCGATGTAAAGGGAGAAGCCCAAGCGGAGAAGACCGTGAGGCGAGAGTACCGAAGCGGAGCACTGGGACGGACCAACTCGTAGTAGCGATGAGGGCTCGTAATGGAGCCGGAGCGAAGGGGTTGGATCAGGCCGGCGGACCATTAACGCAACTGGCGACAGGAGGACGTTGATGAACCCGCCAAGCAAGCCGTTCAAGATCGACAAGAGACAAGTGTACGAAGCATATCTGCAAGTGCGATCCAAGGACGGTGCAGCAGGCGTCGACGGAGTGACGATCGAGCAGTTCGAAGCGGACTTGAAGGGCAATCTCTACAAGATCTGGAATCGAATGAGCTCGGGCGCCTATTTCCCGCCGCCGGTGCGCGCCGTCTCCATTCCGAAGAAGAGTGGAGGCCAACGGGTCCTTGGAGTGCCCACCGTGGCTGATCGCGTGGCGCAGACTGTCGTCAAAGAGATGATTGAACCGGCTCTGGATGAAATCTTTCTGGCAGATTCCTACGGCTATCGACCCGGAAAATCCGCGCTCGACGCTATTGGGGTCACGCGAGAGCGATGCTGGAAATATGATTGGGTTCTGGAGTTCGACATCAAAGGTCTCTTCGACAACATCGACCACGCGTTGCTGCTGCGGGCTGTCCGGAAACACGTTACGTGTCCTTGGGCGCTGCTCTACATCGAAAGATGGCTGGCGGCCCCAATGTTGCAAGAGGATGGTGCGACGACCGAGCGAACACGCGGCACACCGCAAGGTGGCGTTGTGAGCCCGATCCTAGCCAACCTCTTCATGCATTACACGTTCGACCTCTGGATGGCGCGTGCCTTTCCGCACTTGCGATGGTGTCGATATGCGGATGACGGGTTGGTGCACTGCCGGACGGAGAACGAGGCGTGGATCGTCAAAGAAGCGCTGGCGTCTCGACTGGCGGAGTGCCATCTGCAACTGCATCCCTCGAAGACCAAGATCGTCTATTGCAAGGACGATCGGCGAAAAGGCGATTACGAGACGGTCGCGTTCGACTTTCTCGGATATTGCTTCAGGCCGCGATCCGTAAAAGGCCCGCGCTCGCAGAACCTGTTCTGCGGGTTTACGCCGGCGGTGAGCAAGCCTGCGCTGAACGCGATGCGATCAACGATCCGCGACTTGAAATTGCGTAAGCGAACCGAGGTGACGTTGGACGACGTCGCTCGCGAACTGAACCCGATGACTCGGGGCTGGATCGCTTACTACGGGCGATATACGCGCTCCGCGCTCTATCCGGTGGTCCGCTATATCGATCAGACGCTGGCCGTCTGGATCAAACGCAAGTTCAAGCGCTTCCACCATCGGTTGGGACGCGCGCGCCTTTTCCTCGCGAAGATAGCGCGCGAAAACCCAAGATTGTTTGTGCACTGGCAACTTGGCGCAAGCGGCGGGCTCGCTTGATGGGAGCCGGGTGAGGCGAGAGCCTCACGCCCGGTTGTGTGTCCAGCGAAAGCTGGCGTGTTCAGCAGGAGATAGACCTGCCGGGGTAAGAGTCAGAAGCCCCGTAGTTTGGATAGCAGGGTGGCGGGAAACCAAGACTCTGAAGCCTATCGACAAGATCTCCCCTGGGGAGATCACGAGTCACCGGGCCGTAATGAAAGTGAACGCAAAAGTGGCCTCGAAAGTGAGTAACCCCGAAGGTCGAGCCTGCAACCGTAGGGCGAAGGCAGCATGGGGAGCCGAAATCTGACCGAAGCGGCTCCTTTACTTCGGCGGGGTGGAAGCGACAGCACGGTGGCAAGGACATGCCGAGCAACTGGAGAAGCCCTCCTCGTCCCGGTGCGAAATCACCGGAGCAGGGTAGATCGTATAACCGGCCCAACCGGGAAATCGATCGAAGACGAGAGGGTGGCGGATGGGTCCGTATGAGCGATGAAGCGGAATAACGTCCGCGGAGCAAAGGGGCCCTGCTGTTTGTGAAGTCTCCGACCATAAGGAAGGCAAGGACGAGATGACAAAGGCGTCCATCGATTTGCAAGACCTGCGGCGGAGAATATACGTCAAGGCGAAGGCTGAGACGTCCTGGAAGTTCTGGGGACTGTATGTCCATATCTGCAAACTGGAAACGCTACGCGAGGCGTATGCGCTGGCCAAAGAGAACGAAGGCGCTCCGGGAAGTGACGGCGTGACCTTCGAGGCCATCGAAGCGCAAGGCGTAGAGGCTTTCCTCGCGCAGATAGCGGACGAACTGGTCGAACGCTCCTACGTGCCGTTACCGGCTCGGAGACAGGAAATTCCGAAAGATGGCGGCAAGGTCCGCGTTCTTTCGATTCCCTCGATCCGCGACCGGGTGGTACAGGGTGCGCTCAAACTCATATTGGAACCTATCTTCGAGGCAGACTTCCAGCCGGGGTCGTTTGGATACCGTCCCCGCCGGACAGCTCACGAAGCGGTGGACCGTGTGGCGCGAGCCATCGTTCAGCAGAAAACACGCGTTATAGATATCGACCTGCGCAGCTATTTCGACAATGTCCGACATGATCGGTTGTTGGCGAAGGTGGCCGAGCGGGTGGATGATGACGACGTGATGCACCTGCTGAAGGTCATGCTCAAATCCAACGGAAAGCAAGGCGTTCCGCAAGGCGGGGTCGCTTCGCCGCTGCTCAGCAACATCTACCTCACGGAGGTTGATAAGATGCTGGAGCGCGCGAAAGAGGTCACGCGTTACGGCAAGTACACCTCTGTCGAATACGCGAGATTCGCGGACGACCTGGTGATCTTGGTCGACGCCCACCCGCGACATGACTGGCTGATGGCGGCGGTGGAGAAGCGGTTGCGGCAAGAGCTCGCCAAACTGCAGGTCGAAATCAACGAAGAGAAAAGTCGAATCGTGGATCTATGCCGAGGCGAAAGTTTCGGCTTCCTGGGGTTCGACTTCCGCCGCATGCGCAGTCTGCGAGGTGTATGGCGTGCTCATTACACGCCCAAACTCAAAAAGCGGACAGCGCTGCTACGGAAGCTCAAGGCTGTGTTCCGCCGCCACCAATCGCAACCGGTTGATCGGATCGTCAAGTTGATCAATCCGGTGCTGCGCGGTTGGGTGAACTACTTTGCGGTGGGGCACGCCAGCAAGTGCTTCGGAATGGTAAAGGACTGGGTTGAAAAGAAGATCAGGCGCCACATGATGAGAGCCAAGAACCGACAGGGCTTCGGCTGGACGCGATGGACTAGGAGTTGGTTGTACCAAACTCTGAAGCTTTTTAACGGCTACCGAGTTGTAAGGCCCGCTTCGAAAGTCGCTCCGGCACGATAGGTCCCATAATCCTTGAGGCGAAACAAACAGGAGAGCGTAGTGCGGGAAAACCGCATGCTGCGTTCGACGTGGCGGGGGCTGGAAACGTGGTTCGGTCGCGAGCTGATCAATGCCGGCGCGCCAGTCCCCGACCCTACCTGAGAGAGGCCGGGGGTGAAAGTCCCTCGGCCTACTCGCCCGACCGTGCCGGTTCTGGCCGAAGGCAAGACCGATACCGGGCGGTGCTGGATTTATGTTCGAGACGACAATCCGTTCGGCGGCGCCGGGCCGCCGGCGGCGATGTTCTATTACTCGCGCGATCGCCGGGGCGAGCATCCGCAGGCGCATCTGGCGGGATATGCCGGCATCCTGCAGGCGGATGCCTATGACGGTTACAACAGGCTCTATCTGGCGGACCGCAAGCCCGGCCCGGTCAAGGAGGCGGCGTGCTGGGTGCACGCGCGGCGCCCCTTCTTCGCCATGGCTGATCTGGAGGAGAACGCGCGCCGCAAGGCAGCGGGCAAAAAGGAAATCCCTTTGTCTCCGATCGCGATCGAGGTCGTGCGCCGCATCGACGCCCTGTTCGAGATCGAGCGGTCCATCAATGGAAAGTGCGCCGAAGAACGCCTGGCGGTCCGCCGCACGCTGAGCCGGCCGCTGGTCGATGGTCTGTGGGGCTATTTGCGCGAGCAGGCGGCCGGGCTCTCGCGCGGGCACGACCTGGTCAAGGCTGTCAATTACATGCTCAAGCGTTGGACCGCGTTCACGCTGTTCCTCGAAGACGGACGCGTGTGCTTGTCCAACAATGCTGCGGAACGAGGGCTAAGAGGCATCGCGCTGGGAAGAAAATCGTGGCTGTTCTGCGGATCCGATCGCGGCGGGCAGCGCGCTGCGGCAATGTATAGTCTCATCGTCACAGCCAAAATGAATGGCGTCGATCCTCAGGCCTGGCTCGCTGACGTCCTCTCTCGCATCGCCGACCATCCCGCGCACCGGCTTGATGAGCTGCTGCCGTGGAACTGGGCGAAACAATATCCGACTGTCTCCGCTCGTGCGGCCTGAGCATGCATGTCAACAAAGTCTCCCACGTCAAGACGATCAGCCACATCGCCAGGGAACTCGGCGAAAACGAGGATTGGCTGTTCGACGTCGCCGCCGAAATGGAGCCCGAAGACGGCCTGATATGGGTCTATGGGATCGGCGACGACGGCGTGATGGCATTCACCGACTTCGGGATCGAAACCTTGGTCGAGCTGATCAAACTCTACAAAGATGATCCGACGCTTCTAAAGCGTTGAACTCAGGAGACTGCGAAGCCCGCGGCCTACGCCGGATGGCTACCTTCATTCAGCCGGTCGATGGCGCGCTGTCGTAGTCGCCGCAATTCACACGAAAGCGTTCGATGCGCCAGCGGGCTAGCCATGCGAGGCACGATGGCTCGCATGGCTACAGACTGTAGTCCAATCTCGGACGGGCTATGGTTGTCGATTTCGGTTTCAAAATGACCGCGGGGCGGGAGACCGTTAAATTAACTGGGGTGGGTCCCTGCGCAGGCCTTCGGGAGCAAAAGGTTGCCGGCTCAATGGGAGACGGCAATGCGGCGAATGATAACGATCGAAGGCGCGGATGAATTCGGCTCAGGGCGGCGGATTGCCGCGGCGCTCGCAGCGTCTGCAGTGAATTCGCTGGTCGCCCGCCGCATGGTCAAGAAGCAGCAGATGCGATGGTCGAAGCGCGGCGCTCATCTGATGCTACAGGTGCGCGCCGCAGTCATGAACGGGGATCTGCGTGAGCAGTTGTGTTACCGGCCACCGATATTCAAATCGCGGTTGGATTGGATGTTCAAACCGACGCCGCCGCTCCTCAGAGCGACGTAGCGCCCCAGCTAATTTAACGGTCCCGGACTAGCGGTGTCGTATTGGTAGCAGCCAACATTTGAGAGGCAGCCACGTTCCGATCATGATTTAGAATTTGGCAGCTCAAAAAGAACTCCGATGACTTCAAGCGCTTCCGTGATTTTCGGGAAGGAATGCGACCCGTCCAAGCTCAGGACCTCCGCCGCTGTTAGCCCGTCTGGGTTCAGGCTCTCCAACACCACGATCTTGTCGTGACACCGAAGCCGCTTGAAATACCGTGCGCCATCTTCGTCGATGCCCACGACCAGTCGTCCATCGAGTGACGCAATTTCGTTCGCTTTTACAGGCTTGTCGCGGGTGATGAGGAACTGCCCTTCAAGAGCAATGGGCTCGGCGCTGCGCCCTTCTACCTTGAATAGTCGTGCGCCTTTCAGTGTTTCGTCTAAGATATCCGGGTCAGGTACTGCGACGAACTCGCGCTCCGGATCAATCGGTGGGACCGGCAAGAGATGCGACGTGAATAGTGTACCGACAATTTTGCGGAAATCGGTATCAGGCTGGACGATCACTGGCGGGGGCAGCGCGGACGGGTCAACGGCTTGCCCGGTAAGCACAACGATTTCTGAATGGTTCTCTGGCTTGTTAAAGCGGCGCGCCAATAGCGCGCTTCCCAAAACGGCCACCACCAGGTTGCGCGGGTTGATTGTTGCGTAGTTGCTGACGATGATAAGATCGCCGATGCCGGCCACGGGGTCGAGCGTGCCCGCCGCGAGCTGAAATACATCATGGTTCGGCAGGACAACCTTGTCGCCCGAATCCCATTCCTTCACGGTTAAGAGGCCGTCGCCGGCACGGCCGTCGGTTTTTGCTGCCGCCGCGATGCCGGTCTGCTGCATTTCAGATTCCTTGACCTTGCTCTTATGGCCATCCGGGAATTCGATGACGTTTTTCGCCCACGGGAACGTGCGCGGTTCGCCTGTGTATAGATCGAAAGTGTCGAAGACGCTGAACGCGGTGTGAATTTTGTCGAGCAGGGTCTTGTCCCAATACTCCTTGACCACATCAGCCTCGGCGACGCCGAAGCTCTCATCATCTTTATGGTGCGGCTCGTTGATATACTGGACGGCTTTCTGGCTCTCGTTAAGGGCCTTGATAAGCGTCTCGAACGCCTTACGGTCGAACGGTGCGACATGCGCCTTGCAAAGCTTCTTCAGCTCCTCCTTAAGCTCATTAAGCGACATGTCTGGGATTCGATTGCTGACACTGCGCAGCATGAACTTGATAAGGTCTTCGCAGTAAATGCGCACCTTACGGATATACTCACGAGCCTTGGCGTCGTTGTTATTTGCCTTGGCTTCACTATAGACCCGCTGAAGCTCGCCACCGTTGGCGACGGTGGCGACTCCGGAAACCTTATTCACGCCGCCGATGAGGCCTTGCTGCGCAAGGAATTTTTCATGATCAATCATCATTTGGTAGAAGTTACGCTCGTGTGTCACCACGATGAGCTGCGCGCCGAGCAAATCGGTGGTCGGCATGTTGGCGCAGCGCACCAGCTCCTGTGCCCATTTGCGCTTATTGCGCGGATCAAAGGTCCCTTGCGGATCATCGAGGACCATCAGCGGCAACGGATTGAATCCTATCGCCTTAAGCGTCTCTTCGCGTAGGGCGAAGACGAACGACCATAGGATCGCGCGCAGCCACGAGGTGTTGGCGACGAGCGCTGCATTGATGCGCATGCCGGAGCTGAAGCTACCGGTAACGCTGACTTCCTTCCTGCCAATAACCGCTTCCTCATAGGCAAGTCGCTCCTTCAAGCAAATGCGCTCGCAGACGGCAATGATGGTGCCAGACAGCCCGGCAATAGAGCTGGCCGTTTCCGCCGCGACCAGCACTCGCATGGCCTTGAGGGGTTCCAGCGCGTCTTTGATCGCTTCGCGCGTTTTTTGAACGGTGTCGATTCGGACCCACGTCGTCGCTGCCGTTGCAGCGTGCGTTAGGTGCTTGGATAGATCATCCAGCGGTCGGGCATGACCCAGCGCCTGTTCAAGCACAGCCAGCTTACCTTCCACGCTATGGGCCGGAAAAATCCCATCCTCTTGCTTCTTGCCGATCAGCGCGCTCCATGCATCGCTGAAAGCGGGGCGCGCGGTCTTCCACCATTCCACCAATGCGATCAGACGTTCCAGCGCGTGAATTTCGCGCCGTAGCTGCATCACCGACTCTGGTTCGCCTTTTGTCGGCGTGAGCTCGGCATAGGTGAAGTGCGGAAGTGCACCCTTTTGATCCTCGACCAGCGTCTTTGCCGAAGCCGCGAGGCCGGTGAGGACGTTCGAGAACGGTTCGTCCGTGACAAACTTCTCCTGCATGGCGACGGCGTAGGCTTCCGCAGGCTCCATCTTGTCGATAGTGGTTCGCGAATTGCGGATAGCCACGGGCACCGTAGCCGTCACCGCCTCTTGGATACTGCGGCACACGTCGGCAATTTTGCGTTCAGCAGCGTCGGCATTGGTCTTCAGTTCCTCCAGCTCGACCGCTAGCGCTCGTTTCTTTTCGTTATCGAGCGGCGACGTACATAGTGGGCAATCGGCGTCGGCATCCTTGACCGGAATGAAGCTCTGCGCAGCCAGCGCCTTCAGGCGCAGTTTGACGTCAGCTGTCTGGCGGTCGTGCCATTCCAAAGCTTTCTTTAGGTTCGCCTTGGCCGTTTCCAAGGCAGCCGGTAGGTTGGCGAAATCCGAGGCAGTAGCGGCGTCGGTCAAAGCCTTCCACGTCTGAAATAGCGGGATAGACTTCGGTCCCTGTGTGACAAGACCGCGCGCACTAGATACTGCCGTTTTAATGGTGTTGCGACCCTCGGCTGTGGTCGTGTCGATGGTAGCGGGGATTTCGTTCTTCAGCGTCTCAAGATGCTTACCCGCGCCGTCGGATGCCCGTTTTGCTGCCGCCTTGAGCGTTTCGTCGATTTCCTTTTCGCCGAGTCTGATGGTCTCGGGCAGCTTAAAGTCGAACTCCTCCGCCAACTGTTTCGCGCTGGCGATATTATCGGCGAACTTACGTTCGTAATTCTCTATGCCTTGGTCCTTGGCGTATTTCATGAACTTGCGGTTACCAGCACCGAAGGCTGTAACGCCTTCGGCAATGTCGGATAGCTGATCGAGGCCGGTCAGCTGCTTCACCGCCTCATAGAGCGTTAGGCTGCTTCTCCCGAAGCCGATCTTCGCAAGCCGCGCCGGCATCAAAACACCGATTTCTGCAAGGCGGAGCGCCGCTTTCAGGCGGTCGTCGATCTGCTCTTCTAGCTGGGCGTTGCCAAGCAACGGGCTAACCATTCGGCGATAGGCTGTTGCCGTGTCGCCGTCAGCTGCTTTGAAGGTAAGCCGCACCCACACTTCAGCTTGTTTTCGTAAGTCTGCAATGGTCGTCGGATAGGCTGCCAGCGGCGGCCAGTTACCAACTTTCGTCCCATCGTCGCTTTCGACATCCTCGCGCTCACCGCGTTCGTCTACCGGCCCTTCATGTTCGCGGATGCGTTTACCTGTTAGCGCCCAGAGGATCGCGCTCACGAGCGAGGTCTTGCCGGAGCCGTTCTGCCCCTCAAGGCACCAGTTGTTGCCACCAACGTAGAGGTCAAACGGTTTGCCGCCAAAGATGGTCAGACCGCCGAAGCCGAAAGCCTCGATGCGAGCTAGTCGCCACGACTGCGTGCTCGCCTTACCGACGGCGTTCGCTTTGGCTTTCGCTGGGTCATGGTCCTTGTTTTCCCAGACCGCGACAAGGCCGGCGAATAGGGTCTCGTCACCGCTGGCGACCTTGCTGGAATCAGCGGCAAGCAGGAATTCAAGCAAGCGACGCTGCTCGGGTTTGTCGAGGGTGATTGAGCCTGCCTTGTGATCCTTATATTTGTTCCAGGCGAGCTTCGTACCGGCCAAAAGCAACCCGGTCGCTTCTGCTAACGATATTCCCATACGAAAGCGAGCCTCTTGATTTGCGCCTTTACCGACACACGCCACCGCTCTTTTAGAGAAAGGAACGCTGCATGTTCGTCTAAAGACGAACTAAATTCTCATTACCAAAACCACTTGGGCATTGGTGGAACGGTAATTCGAGGTTCTAATTTTCCGCAGCAGCAGCAGCTGCTTCCTCTACCAAGGAGACGACCGCTACCGATTGTCCAAGGGTTGCTTGGGCAATTTCGACCAAATGCCGGTGGTGGGTAAAAAACAGAATCTGAGTCTTGCGTGCCAATTGGCCAAGAACTTCAAAGCCTGCCGACGCGCGCGTATCATCAAAATTAATAAAAAGGTCGTCGGCGACAAACGGAAGAGCGTTCGTGAGGCCAAGATAATCTTCTAGCGAGGCAACCCGCAGCGCTAAATAGAGTTGATCGGCTGTACCCGTGCTCATCCCGCCAACGCGGACTTGCTTCCCGTCGGGGCGAAGACCGACCAGTTGAGCATGGTCGTGTTGATCGAACTCGACCCGTAGATCCTTGAAAGAACCGCTGGTAAGCGTGGCGAAAATTTCTCCGGCACGTTTGAGAAGCGGAGCCTGCTTCTCGCGGCGGTAGCGCTCAATGGCCCATTGGAGCATAGTGGCGGCGGATCGAACGCGAACGTATTGTGCAGCGACCTCCCTAAGTTCGGCGAGCGCTGCTTGTCTGACCGCCGCAGCTTCCGCAGCGCGGTCGTCCCCGCCAATAGCCTCGAATGCGATTCGAGTCTGGGTTTGGTGTTCTGAGGCCTCCATTAGCCGACCGCGTAATTCCTTCAGTTCCTGTTCAAGCGACTCCTCACGGGCACCCACTTGATCGACATCAACGGGTTCGCATTCCTTATTCAACTCAGCCAGCGATAGTCCGTCGCCTTCCCGTGCAAGCGCGTCCATAACCGAAGAACGTCCGCTTTCCAGTTCCCTCAACTTATCGGACTTGTGGATAGCAGCTTTGAGCTGATCAATATCAGTCACACCAGCAGATTCTTGGAGGTGGCTAATCGTCTCACGCGCCTGACGCCCCGAAGCCACGCATCCATCGATCTTTTCTTGCAGGGATGAAATGGCCGCATCCTTGCTCTTCTGCTGCTCGCGTATTCGTTTCGCGCTCTCAAGACGGCGCTCTAGCTCAAGAATTGCGTCCTCCGAGCCTGTTTTCGTAAGATCATTTGCAACAATGGCCACGAGGGCTTCGACGTCCTGACCGAAGACGTCGATATCGTTTTCAATTTTCTCGATCCGCTCGTGGCGCAGTTGATTGATTTCGACCGCGATCTCCCGCACCCGATCAATGGCGTCAAGCTGCGTACTGGCTGCCTCGGGCTGTGTGTCAGCAGCCACGCCAACGAGTTTAAGCGCAGCAAGCCACTCAGTCTGCCAATTGCCCCATGCCGCTGCTGCCGTTTCTAACGCTGCGCGCTTGCGGACAGCTTCGGCTTTCATCTTGCGAACCCGTTCTTCCAATTGGCGCCTATTGGCGGCATCATTTTCATGCCGGGTTTGAACAGCGATTGCAGCTTCCATGACGATCCGTAGCGGTTGGTCGTAGAGAGCTTCGGTCTCGGCAGCGACAACAGCCAATTCTGCAAGAATGCGAGCCTTGGCGTCTGTCTCCTCGCCGCGGAGAGTCGCCAGTTTGCGCTCGGCTGTCGCACGGCACGCGATAGCCTCAAGTATCTCACTCCGTGAGGTAAACCATTCCAGCATCAAATCGGGTCCTAGCGGCTTGAAAAGAGCCCCAGCCCACATCTCTTGCCAGGCAGAATCCAACGTGCGGCTTTCCTCTGCAAGCGCACTTTCTTCTTCACGCAAGCCTTCCAACAATTCCTGTTGCTCTACGATCTGCCGGGAGGTAATGACAATCTGAGCTGCCGCCTGAGCATTGTCGAATCGACGATCGACCAAAGTGTCGGCGGCACTGACAGCCGCCTCATATCTGTTGGTCAGATCACCTTCGGTGCTTGCAAACGCGCGGATTTCAGCATCAGGGACAGACTCACCTTCGACATAGTGCCGGCGAATTAACGACCAACCAGTGTCGCGCAATTCGCGTGCGTCGGCAATGTCCCTTGGGGCAACTGCATCCTCGTCGTGGGCAAGCCGCTCATGCGCCTTGCGGTATCTTGCCAAATCCTGATTGGCGGCTCGGATACGCTCGCGACAAGCCTGTATCTTTTGGTCGGCGCTGCGCCGGGCATCACGATGATTTTGTACCGTGTCGCGTGCCGGCACCGGCGTTGACGCCAACGTCTCTTCTTCGTCAACTAGCGGCTTAAGGGCTTTGAGGCGACGTTGGATGGCTGCTTTTGCCTCCCGTGTCTCGCTTTCGGCGGCATTTATTCGTGATGTGATATCATCGCTCTCACGTGTCGCTTTGACGATGGCCGCTAGCTTCGACACGTCTATAGGCGCACCCATGCCATCAAGCTCTTGCTGCACGTCAGCGATCTGACTTTCCAATTCATCAACTGCGACCTTTGCATTCGTAGTGTCTGACATTCGCTCGCCGCGGGAGTTAAGGAGCGTGCGAAGAGCTGTGGCCTTAGCGCGCGACGGAATCCGCTTCACCAGCGTTTCTATGTCGTCAGCTTCCCACTCCAGCTCCTCGGCTAGCCGCCGCAAATTTGCCTCTGCACTCGCGAGATCGGCTCGGCGGTTGGGCAAATCGGCCTTCTCTTTTTGCACTTCGATTCGGCGTTTATGGAACTGCTGGATGTCGTCTTCTCGGATCAGAAGCTCCTCATTGCATTCCAGCGCATCACGTTGGTTCCGCTCACCTTCGAGCTGTTCTTTAAGAGTTTCGACGCGCGCAGTGGCGCCAGCGTGTTCGCGCTCCGCCGCTTCCAGTTTCGAACTCGCATCCTCGGGCAGCGGGATGACTTCGCCTAAGGCAGTGATCTCGTCGACTAGACCGGCAATCTTTCGGATATCCCGGTAGACGCGTCGAATACGGCTCAGCTTTCGCTGCTCCGCCGAAATGTCTTCGATCTGTTTCTCAAGGCCATCATAGGCCTCATGCGCATCGTCATACGCACGTTTTACCTCTTGCCACTTGCTGGCCGTGACCGTGTGTTCACGAAGCGCCTTGTCGGCGCCATCCAGACGTTCCAAAGCTTGGTAATATTTCCTGTGCCCTGCCTTCCGGGAAGCCCATAGGCTATCTCCTTCCTCGGTGAGCGCTTTGAGTCGGTCTCGCAGCCCAGAGAGACCAGCGCCGGCGGAGAATAGCATCTGGCCAACTTCGTCCTGCGCTTCGAGGATCTCGCGACCGCCCGTGCGAAGACGCTCATGATCGAGACTAAACATACGTTCGAAGAAAGGCCGGTCGGCACCCGCAAGAAATGCGGCTAGTGCGCCGTTCCCCCCCGCGATGGGCACCTCGTCTGCTGTCAGTAACGTATCCTTGTGGCCCTTGCGACGCCTAACCTCCAAGGTCATCCCGCTGTTCTCCAGGATGGCGCCGATTCTCATGCTTCCATAATCGTGCAGGAAGTTATAGCGCGAGTTGTTGTCAACACCGAACAGCAAGTCCTCTATGGCGGAAAGTGCGGTCGATTTGCCTGCCTCGTTCGGTCCAAACACTATATGGATATCGGAATTGCTCACGGGCAATTCGAGATGCCTATTGGTGAAGCGGCCATAACGCAGAAGATCAAGTCGCTGAAGCCTCATGGCTCAGCCCTCCTGAACCGTGAGGCGCGCATTGAGGTAGCCGCGTACGTGCGTGATGAGAGTGGGATAATCAGCCTGAACAGCTGCTTTTAGGGCAGCATCCTCTATATCACTACGTAACTCGGATGGGAGCTTGCGGACGAGTTCGCTGAGATCTGCTTCTAGCTGACCGAGCAATTCGGTGTCGGCAGCGGCATCTCCCAACATGCGGTGAAATTCCCCCAGCGCATCCTCACGCACAGCAAGCACCGCGGGGTCGATTACGGGTTCCGTGGAAACGACGACGCGTTCGATCCAAGCCGCAGCGTCGCCGAACCCCAGTGCAGCGGCCTGAGCCTCGGCGAGAAGATGTTCGGTCGATATCAGTAGATGATCATGGATTTCGGTGCGGCCGGTTAGCTCGATACGGCACGCAAGAAGACGATCATCGGCATCGCTTTCTATCGCTTGTTCGATAGCGCGCCGCACGCGCTCTAGTGCATCGGCATTGCGGTCGCAGCCATCGACATTGACCTGGAGATGAGCCCAGCGAACGACATCGGTGTACAGCAGGCCTAATTCGACGATTTTGTGATCCTCGACAGAGACAAGGTATGCGCCCTTGGGGCCCGTTTCCCGAATATGCCGTCCCTGTAGGTTGCCGGGGAAAACCACATGGGGATTCTGGTGCAGAATGACGCCTTGGTGAACGTGACCAAGCGCCCAGTAATCGTAGCCCTTGGCGACGAGTTCATGGAGCGCACAGGGTGCGTAATTCGCGTGCCCGCCCATGCCACCCATGCCGGTGTGCAGAATACCGATGTTGAAAGCCCCTTCAACCGGCTCCGGGTAAGCAGGGACCAGGTTGTCGGTAACGTTGCGCTGCCGGAAGCTTTGACCGTGAAGCGCAACGCCAAGTTCCTCAAGTGTGAATGTCTCGGGCTTCCGAGTGGAAAACACGTTGACGCCTTCGGGAAGCGTGAGTCTCCGAGTAATTTGGCTTTCTGCATCGTGATTGCCGTGGAGTACGAACGCAGGAATGTTCACTTTCGCGAGCCTGCCCATTTGGCGGATGAAGAATAAGCCGGTCTGATAATCGCGCCAGTCGCCGTCATACAGATCGCCGGCTATCAATACAAAACCAACTTCTTGGTCAATCGCCTCGCTGATCAGATTGTCGAAGGCTTGGCGCGTTGCCCTACGAATGCACTCGACAGCAGGTCCCTCATAGCCGGCGAGCCCCGTCAATGGGCTATCAAGGTGAATGTCGGCGGCATGAATGAAGCGAAAGGGTCTCAAGATGCACGTCCTACGCTAAGTTGAATTGCACTCTTCGTTTTGTCCGCCTTTGTGCGTTTGATGAGATCGTCAACGCGTGAAATTATACTTATCAGATTTTTTGGTCGTGCAGTCCGCCTATGCGTCCCCCACCAACTGAGCTTATTACAATCATCGGCGACGTCGAGTTGGTTTGCTGCCAGGCCCTCCATCGTAGCGGCGCAGGCCGCGCACCAAGCGCAGCGACTCTTCTAAGCTGGCCTCAACCAGCTCCAATTTTCCTGAGGCAGCAGCGTCGCGGGACGCGACATACTCAGCGCGGGTGCTTTCTTCATTGCGTCGTTGGTCTGCTGCGGCGTTCGTTCCTCGAATCGCAGTCGTTATCATGGGGTAGATCTCGACATCGAGGCGCGATCTACCCAGTAATCGTTGAAATATCTTTGAATTGCTTCGAGACAAAACGTCAATCTCGGTAAGAGCTGCGTCGGCCCTCGGCGCTGCCCAAGGGTCTTCAGGACGAAATAGTTCGCGTGCAATGCGCCATCCTGCGCCGGAACCGACTGAGAGCACGTCTGATATCGGAGCGAAGGCCTGCAAAGCTCCTAGCCAAAGCCAGGACTCAGGCAGCGGTTGAGCGTGCTCCGTTAGGAGGCTGGCCTGCTGTTCTAATCCTGGTCGGCAGATAAAAGCGGCCAAGGCGAGAGCGAAGGCAGAATCAAGGCGATTCTCATTGGCCACAGATG
Organism: Methylocystis sp.; assembly: GCF_021731785.1. Taxonomy (GTDB): domain Bacteria; phylum Pseudomonadota; class Alphaproteobacteria; order Rhizobiales; family Beijerinckiaceae; genus Methylocystis. The sequence continues at coordinate 16,439 of NZ_JAKFWS010000031.1, read as the reverse complement.
CGACGAGTGAAGGGGCCACCGCGTCAAAAAATTGCACGCGCTTCTCTGCCGTCATTTCTTCGAGATGCACAACGTCATGGCTACTCAACAGATCGGTAGACTGACGCAAGACCTCACGGCCTAGTTCGTAAATATTTGCGCCTGACCGCAGATCATGCATCCAATGGCGTGCGCGTTGCGGCGGCAGGCCTATGCGGCCGCCATCGCAATCGGCACCTAAGAGAGAAATAGAGATCTCCTCCACCCCGCGGACGATATTTTTGGGCAGCAACCGCTGCACCTCATGGGAAAGACGAGTAAAACCATCAGATATCTCGTTGATCGCGTCGAGGGGAAGCCCGAGCGACCACGCACGCAAGATCGCGAACGAAAGCGTGCTATTTGGCGTGGCCCCTGCCGCGCCTTCGATCTCGATGCCTTCGCTGAGCGTCATCACTTCGCAGATGACAAGGCCAACTGCCCCTCCCGCAATTTTCCAAGGCTCCTGTGGCAGCCTGCGCTCCAGGAGAGCTTCGAACTGATTGGGGGTAAGGGGCCGCGTGATGGCACTGAGCGGACCCAACGCACGCAGATAGGATGCGGTCCAAGCAAAAAGGTCATCGAGCACCGTCCGCTCCGCAATTAGAATTTGCGGCAGCGGGGACAAGGAGCGATCATCCTCGGCAACCCAAACGCCCAACAACTCCTTGCCGCCATGTGTATGGCGAAGCCTCGTCAGGTCGTCACGCGTCGGGCGAGGTCCACGGCCTTCGAGCAATTCAACCAATTGCTCGCGACGTAAAGCTGCTGTCCAGAGATTGCGATTAACGGCGTCCAAACGCTGCTCCTATGCCCGGGCGTTCTGCAGGTGCCTGCCGAAATTTTTGAACCGCTGCATCCAAATATCCCGGAAGGTGCGCATCGTGATATACCGATAAAGCGGTCTTTGCTCGGGTGACAGCAGTGTATGCAAGCCGTTTTTGTCCCGCGCCGGCCGAGACCGTGGTCTCCGCGGCCGCGAAATGAAGCGCTCTGAATTCCAAGCCTTTGGCGCCGTGGATGGTGGAGACCCATATCGGTTTGTCAGGTTGAATAGCTTGATATCGCCCCTCGCGGTCCTGCACGCATAAAAGGTTCCCCAAGCCAACTCCTTCCAAAGCAATGGCGACGCCGCGAACATCGGCGGCGCGTGGACAGACCACGCCTAGGAAGCCCTCCGGATAGGTCCGCCGCTGGAGCGTCAATCGCTGGGCAATCTCAGCGGCCTGCTGCGCCAAAGTTCCACGAAAGACATTCACGCTCGACCTAAGCGCCGGCGAATTGTAGTTGCAAGTTGGAAGAATGGGATCATACCCGGCTGAGAACGTTCGGCCGATCGCGTCGGCGAGCTCGCAAATCGGCGGTCCGTTTCGATAGTGATATCGCAAGGTTAAGACCCTCTCGGAAGCCTGTTCGAGCGCCTCCATCGGCGACTCGCCGGCGTAGATTCGCTGGCGGCTGTCCGCCACCATGAAGAGATCGTGGGTAAGGTGCCGGAACAGGACGATCTCTCGCGGCAGAAAATCCTGAGCTTCGTCGACAAGCAACACATCGTAGAGTGGAGCACGGCCCGGTCGCACAAGAACGCGTTCTGCCAGCTCAATTCGAGTCAGTCGGTCCGTCTCGAATTCACCGGTCAGCTCTATTCGCACCCCAGCTTCACGCAACAACCCGTCCAACAACGACGCGCTAGTTTGCACATTGCGCACGTCAAAATCGTACCGCTGGGCACCTGACCGGATAAATTCACGCAGCGTTGCGTTGAACACGATGACCGCAAGATTGGGGTGTGAGCGAGTCGTCAGGTAGTTTGCCCTCAGCAAAAGCAAATTCGTTTTTCCAGAGCCGGGCGGGCCTTTCACAAGAAAACTACCTTCATCGGGCAATCCGATAACATCGAGCTGGTCCTTATCGAGTTCGCTCTGTTCTCGCCACCACGCCTCCATCACCATCGCTCAAAGCCTTGGCATGTTGGGACGCACAGACAAACCCACTTCTGGCGGTGTCCCTGTACCCAACGCGTTCTCAAGCGTTGCATGCAGATAGGAATCGATAGCGTCTCGCAAAGCAGGAGCGGACGGCTCGCCGACGAATAACAGAGCTGACTTCTCGCCTGGTGGTGCGCCCAATCTTGCCGCAGCCGTGATACGAACATTAGCGGCCTGCGCATCAAGCGGTTCTACAACGAACTGAACCTCGAGGATGCCGGCGAGTTCATGAGGGACCGAGGGGCCGGTCCTAAGGGTAACAACACATTTATTGTCGCCGGCGATATGCAACACTTCAACCGGTGGAAAAAGGCCGCCATGCTGACACACTTCGCGGGCCATTGTAGCCATCGCGCCCGCTAACTGGTCCAAGGTGCGTCGCGTCGGCCGTGCTCCTGAGGTTGTGGTTTCCACTGATGCAGAGGTTTTTGCGACCTCGATCCGCTTCTTCAGGCGCTCTCGGATTTGTTGTGCCGATTCCGGCATCGATCTTGGGCCTTCAAAGTCGTCCCAAGTGACGAGCTCCTTTCGGATCCGCCAGTCCTTGTGCAGGCAGCGCCGCGCCAGATCTACCAGCCATGGGTCGGCATCCTCCGCATCGATCAGTGGGATGTGGTCCTTGACGGCTCGATACAATCGGGCCGGCGGCTCGCGGAAATCGTCGAAGATCGGTCGACGCATAAGAAGGTCATATAGCGTTGCCCCTAATTGATAGAACGTGATAGCCCGCCAACCCTCGAGAGTGTCCACTTCCTCGCGGTACAAAAATTCCGGTGGGCTGTAACGAGCTGTACCGACGAACCGATCACCCGTTCCCGCGCTTGGGTCGTTCGGATCGGCCGGAGGGTGAATCACGCCTAGGTCGAGAAGCTTTACGCGGTTGAAGTCAAGAGAAACCACCGTATTATCAGGCTTGATATCACGGTGGGCAACGCCGCGTTCCTCTAGGAAGCGCGTAGCTCGTGCCAATTGACCGATGAGCGGACCAATCCTGGAGGCCGGCAGCTTCTTCCGAACTTGTCCCAATGTCCGTGGCTCAAGAAGTTCCATCGCCACATAGAGGTGGTTTGTTTCTCCGCATTGCCCACCGTCGAGAATGTCGACGAGGTTCGGGTGCCCATGTCCAGCAAGCTCCTTCTCACGAAGGATGCGCGCCAATTGCTTCTGTGTTCCCGCACGTTCCACCATCTCTGGATCGATGACTTTTAGAGCTGCGGTTTGCCCCTCCTTTTCCGCCGACAGTACTACGGCTGAGAAACCGTTTCCCAAATACGCCCCAATGGTCCAGCCGCCAACGAGTCGTCCCTCCAATTCGGCCGCCATTCTCTTTGCGCGTGCCCTGTCCAACGGTCCCCTCCCAGAAGCAATATTGGACTATATCCTAAGCGTTGGCAGCATGAACCTCGTCCAGCTCGACGGGAAGACGGACGTGACAAGCCGCGAGACTCACGGCGACGGTCGGCGCGGGACGTGACGGTCGCCGTGGACAGGAAACGCGAGGGGCGCTAGCGACTGTTCGCCGGAGTGAACTTTCCACCTCGCTCCGGCTCTCATGCGAGGAGGGCATCACGCCTCCTGAACCCTTTTTGTTACGGGCTGTTCCGTCACCCCGCCGCTCCTCGCGCGGCGACATCGTGCGCCCCGCTAAGATGCGTTTCGGCACGGCGCTTTGTCACCTATTTTCCCGCCTAATCCGCCGCACTTGTCTTTTCATGCACATGTCCGATAATCTGGGCTTATAGTGAGCCTTCTATTTTGCCCTTCGGTTTCTTGATAATGCTTTAGAGAGGCGACCAAAACGAAGTGTTCTTACCGTGTATCCGCGCCCCGTAGGCTTCATGCGTTCCGAAGTCGCCGACATTCGCCGCCAGGCTCGCTCATTCCAGCAAATGGCGCACGGCGTGCTTGTAGCGGCTGGATCGGCTCTGATCGAGCGCGAATTCGAAGCACGACCAGCGCACGTCTTGCACGACTTCGCTTCGGTTCAACGCGTCGAGCGCCTCGATGCGCGCGTCTTCTCATTCGAATTCGGGCCAGCCGGGTCACCGCGATCGGCGGCTTGGAGAGTCTGCCCTAGCCGACGGCGAGGCCGCAGCGTCGCCTGACTTTGTCGCTCAGCTCCATGATCGTCATGTCCGGCTTTTCCTCTATCTGCGCGAGAATGAAGTCGGCATGCGCCTCGATGCGCTGCGAGCGGTGGTCGCCGTCCATTTTCGCCGGGCCGATGTCGCCGGTGATCTCGACGCGCTTGGCCCAGCACACGTCGGTCGCCGGACCGATATCGAACCGCGCGGCGGCCTGACGGCGCGACATCCCGCCCCGGATCGCCTTCATCACCTTCTCGCGAAGATCCATCGACAGCGCCCTGATCCCCTCCCGGGCCACTCGCGCCAGTCAATGCCGATCGGCGGTCCGCTTACGATATGGGAATCCGCCCGGCTTTATTGAATCGCCATGCTCGGACGATGCTTTAGCGCTGGAGTTCTAAAGGCACCCCGTCTGGGCCACCATCGGGAAATGCCTGTCGGCGGTGGAATCGTGCGCGGCGTCGAGCCTCCTCCCCTAGCCTCTGGCGCCGCGGGGTGACCTGAGCGCCGCGGAGCGGGCGCTCGGCGGGCTTGACGCGAGGTCGCTAGGTGTTGCTCGTTTTCCGCAGCGCCCGCGCCAGCTTGTTCCTCCTGCCCGGCCAGCGCTTGGCTCTTGCTTTGCTCGGGCGATAATGAAGTCTTCGGGGAAGTGTTCTTCGGATTGCTTCGACGCTTCGGAGCGCCGCCTTCCGCCGGAAGGAGTCGCCTCCAGTCTTTAGGGATGCTTGCTGCGGATCGCGAGGATTTGCAGCCCTCGCATCTTCTCGGCGAACTAGCCTTCCCTGGCTAGCGTCCCCTGCCCTCTTCGGACCCAGCATCTCGCGCGCACCCGCCGAGCGATCGACGCCGTCCGCTCCGCCGGCGGGAGTGTTGCGATGTCTATGAGGAAAGAGCGCGTGTATCTCGGCAAGTTTTTTTGGCCTAGAGGGAATCCTGGCTGTTGATCGGCGTCCCACGAGGGCGCAGTGATCGACGTGAGACGAGCGCAGACGCCAAGAAGAATCGGTTTCGGTCGCATAGTGCTCCGCGAGATGGGTGGGGAATAATTCAAAGGCGTAACGCCGCTGAATCCCGTCGCCTTCAATCCGGATTAGACGCATCACAGGAACGAGGAGTCCTTTGAGAGCAACGACGCGACACTCGAAAGACACCCCTTCAGTGTCATCGTGCTTCTCGTAGCGGGCATTGTCGCGAACCTCGCCGACAAGGCGAGGGATGGGCCCTCCGGTATGGCGCTTCGATTCTTCGGCGGGCGCGTGAGTGCCCACCACTATTCTAACCTCTGCGTATCGCTTGCGGGACCAATATCGAACCGAGTGTCGGGGCGAGACATCTCGCGCAGTATCGCCTTCATCACCTTCTCGCGAAGATCCTGCGACAGCGGCACGATCCTCGTCCAGCCGCTCCTGCACTCAATGCCGAGCGGCGCTCCGCCTTTGATTTGGGAATCCTCACCGCCCTTTTTGAGTCGCGGCGGGCACTGATGGATCTGCATGGCGCGTTTCGCAAAGGCGGCGGTAGGGGGAACCTGAAATTCATCGCGACGCGCGACACGCTCCTTCAACAAGCTCGATTGTGAGCACCTTATGTGTGGAGATGCTTGCGCCGCAATCGGAGGTGGGACAAAGCGAGGCTCGTAGGGTGGCGGAGCGTAGAGCCTCGATAAGAATTGTGGGAGCCCCGCTGCGGCGACAGTAAAGAACTCTCAGGTCGCGGGGTCTTTTCGGCCGCCGCTCTCTTGCCTCGCCACGCGCGGACGGCCGCCTCGGCCACGGCTGAGTCGCCCGGGCGGCAACGCGATGTTGATCTAAAGTCGATTGCCGCGGTTCCGAGCTCGGAACTCTCGTTTGGAGCAGATGCGCTGCCCAACGGGGGCGAACGTGGAACCCAGACTGCGTAATGCAGATAAGGCAGGGGCGGCGAAAAGAAGTGTTCCGAGCTCGGAACTTTTTTGCCTCATGCGTCGCGATTCGGAATTGTTCGGGCGAACATACGACCGGCTGCCGCGACATGCCTGCAACAAATAGTCGTGATTCCGATCAACGATTCGTTAACGAAAAATGGCCCCGGACTAGGCTTGCTGTTTGATGCGAATCGGCGGATGCTCGTTACGATCAAATCCGATGGACGCGAATAGATCGTAACTAGCATGAGCCTGCCCGCCCCACGCGTTACACTCGCTGACGAAGGCGACACCCTTATGGTGGAGCTCGGGGAGATATTGTCGAATAATCTCCAGGAGCTGAGGAGCAAGCTCTTCCCTCCGAATTCACAAAAGGGGCTTCGATCATTTAGTTGCGCGGAAGCGGCAAAGCTCATCGGCGTGAGCGATGCCTATCTTCGCCAAATATCCTTGGACGGTAAGGGCCCGGAGCTGGAAACGACTCCAACCGGACGCCGCCTCTATACGCTTCAACAGATCAACGAAATTCGGGAGCTTCTGGACGTCGGGGGTGGCGCGCGGCGCTACGTCAAACGCCGGCGCGACGGCGAAAAGCTACAAGTAATCGCGGTGTCAGGGTTTAAGGGCGGGATAGGAAAAACAATCCATAGCGCCCATTTGGCCCAATACCTCGCTCTTCAAGGATATCGCGTTCTAGCAATCGATCTCGATCCGCAAGGCAGTCTCAGCACCATGTTCGGATATCACACTGAAACCGAGGTGCAACCGAATGAATCGCTATACGGGGCGCTTCGTTATGATGATGAGCGCGTCCAAATCGAAGAGGTCATACGCGAATCGTATTTTGATGGAGTGTTCTTCGTCCCGTCATCAATACATTTGATGGAGTTTGAACACGCCACCGCGGTTAATCGAGGGGTCAAGGGCAAGACGCCATTCTACAAAGCTCTCAGAGTGATGCTTGACCGGGTAGAAGAGAATTTCGACTTTGTCATCTTCGATTGTCCGCCGCAACTGGGCTACCTCACGCTCTCTGCCTTATGTGCAGCAACGACTGTCATCATTCCTTGTCATCCGCAGATGTTGGATGTCTCATCGACCTCCCAGTATCTGCTGATGGCAGGGGATCTCTTGGCTGTGTTTCGGGATTTTGGGCTCGTTTTGAAATACGACGCCTTTCGTTTTCTCGTGACGCGTTTTGAGCCTACAGATTTGCCGCAACAGCAAATGGACACTCTAATGCGGCGACTCTGCGGTGAGCATGTCCTAAAGAATGCAATGCTAAAAACAACGGCGATCTCCGACTCATCTTTGTCGAAGCAGACTCTCTATGAAGTGGAGCGCACGAGTTTCAGTCGGAGCACATACGATCGAGCGATTGCGGCAATGAATGCCGTAAACTCTGAAATCGAGGAGCTTCTCCTCGCTGTATGGGGACGTAAGGCATGAGCAGGCGGGACACGTTGAAGAGCTTGCTAGCAGGAGACCCTGACGCTGGTTTTGCTGATGACACTTCGATCCCATCAACGCTGGTGCACTCTGTTCGTCCGCGTGGAGCGAATTTGAGGATCAAGACCGGCCCCATTCTGCATCTCGCGTCGGATCTTCGGGCTGAGAGTGGCGACGCTGTGATTGAGGTCGATCCAACTTTGATCGATTCCTCATTTATCAAAGATCGAATTGACGGCTTCGACAGCGAGCATAGCGAGCTCGTGGAATCGATACGTGATCACGGACAGCAAGTTCCTGTGCTTCTGCGTCCGCACCCCGATAATAGCGCTCGATATCAAGTGGTGTATGGACATCGTCGTGTGCGGGCATGTCAGTCGTTGGGTCGCGCGGTTCGTGCAGTAGTGAAGACACTGACGGACGCGCAGTTGGTGGTTGCTCAAGGACAAGAAAATTCCGCGAGAATGGCTCTGAGTTACATTGAGCGAGCGTTTTTCTCGATACGGCTCAGCGACAGTGGTTTTGAACGCGACGTGATTATGGCCGCGCTGAGCGTGTCGAAATCTCACCTGTCGACGCTTATTTCGGTCGGTCGACGGATTCCCGCCACCATAATTCAGGCCGTTGGCCCAGCTCCAAAGACAGGTGAGCCGAGATGGGTGGCGCTTGCAGATCGACTTGAAGTGTGTGGAACGGAGATCGCCGCTGCGGTTATCGGATCGGAAGCGTTCGGCTCCGGCGATAGCGACGAACGTTTTCTCACCTTGTTCAACGCGTTGCAGCCCCAAATCGAAAGACCCTCACTCGAGTCGAAGTCCTGGTCGGTGGATGGCGGCCGACCTATCGCGACGTTCCGAGAGGGTGGGAAAAAGGCTTCGTTGATCGTTGATCAAAAGGAGGCACCGGAGTTCGGGCGCTTTCTTTTCGCGCAGCTTCCCGAACTCTACAGGGACTTCCTAAGAGCCAAGGAGGCTTCTGCCGAGACGTCGGCGAAATGAAATTATGCCCATACTTGCGTTTTTTGCGAGAGCGTTGCCGACCCGCGTAACTAACTCACCGAGGAGATAGCAGCAAAAGAAAGAGGCCCCCGATCGTTGCCGAACGGAAGCCCCTGTGTGTCTTAAGCAACCACAAGGTCTCACTTCCGCGAATCACTGTCAAGAGTCGGCGCCATTTCGGCGAGCAGATTTCTTTTGCCTGAAAGAGGCGAAGGATCATGCGCACACATTCAACGACGCCCTTTGGGCGGCGACCGCTGTCGCTTGCCATGTTGGCGGCGCAGGCGGCGACGCGAGATTTCGCGGCAAAACCCGACGCGTCCGAGACTGTCGTCCATAAATGGCGGCTGTTTCGCGCGCTCACTGAAGCCAAAGCGCCGCTCGGCGTCACCGATCGGGCGCTATCGGTCTTGCACGCATTGCTCAGCTTCCATCAAGAAACGGCGCTGACGCTGCCCGAAAGCGACCCAAAAGCCGAGAGCGAGGATGATTCGCCTGGCCCCGGCGTCGTGGTGTTTCCGTCGAACAGAGAGCTCTCCATCCGCGCCCACGGCATGGCGCCGGCGACGCTGCGCCGGCATCTGGCGTCGCTCGTCGAGGCCGGGCTGATCATCCGGCGCGACTCGCCGAACGGCAAGCGCTTCGCGAGACGCGGGCAGGGCGGCGAGATCGAAAGCGCCTTTGGTTTCGATCTGACGCCGCTGATTGCGCGGGCCAGCGAGATCGAAAATCTCGCCGAAGAAGTCCGCAGCGAGAACCGCGCGATCGCGCTCTTACGCGAGAAGATCACGATCGTGCGGCGCGACATCGTCAAGATGATCGAGACCGGCATAGAGGAAAGCGTTCGCATCAAGCCGCTCTCGATCGAGGGGCAGGATGTAAGCGACTGGGAAGGCCTTTACGGGCGTTACCAGGCCCTCTCGGCGCGCTATTCGCGCAGCCTCGGGAGAACCGGGCTGGCGGCTTTGGCGGGCGAATTGGCTGCCTTCGCGATCAATATTCAGAACTTGCTCGAAACACACATAAAACAGCAAAAAAGAAGCGCCAATGAGTCCCAGACTGAGCGCCATATACAGAATCAAATCACAAACATTCCTGATCTTGAACCTGACCTTCAAGAAGGCAGGGCCGAACCGCCCGGGTCAATGCGGAAAGACGACGGAGCCGAAACAGTCGGATCGACGGAAACAACGACGCCTAATTTGAGAACGGGCGATCGCCAACCGCCCTCGCAACGAACCTATCCGCTAGGCATGGTGTTGCAAGCCTGTCCCGACATCGTCGATTACGGCAAGGGCGGCGAGATCTCCTGCTGGCGCGATCTGATCGACGCGGCGGCGATCGTGCGCTCTGCTCTTGGCGTCTCGCCGGATGCCTGGTCGCAAGCGCTGGAGGTGTTGGGCGAACATGACGCCTCGATCGTCATTGCTGCGATCCTCCAGCGCGGCGATGAAATTAAATCCGCCGGCGGCTATTTGCGGGTTCTGACTGGAAAGGCGCGGGAAGGGGAGTTCTCGCTGGGGCCGGTGCTGATGGCGTTGTTGCGCGGCAAGGCCGCAAAGGCCGCGCGTGAACGGCGGCAGGCGGGGTGATAGGACTGTTCCGCGACGCGTTTTCATGGTCCGATCTTGGTGACTATCGTCTCTGTTTGACGGAGCGCGGACGCCATGACCGATACGACGACCCAACTCGCCATCCTTTCCGATGCGCTGGTCAAAATCATCGAGCTTGGCCCAATGGCCGCGGAAGGGAAGGCGTCGCCCGCCGATCTTTTGACCCGGTCGGGCGACATCGCCGCGCAGGCGCTGACCGCCGCCGCCACCTATGGTCAGTTGCCGCCATTCGCGGAGCCATTGGCACCTCAATTGACCGACGACAGGCAATGAAGCGTCCGCAGGCGTTGCGCGTCAGAATCGAGACCGTGATTGACAAAGGCGTCCATCGGATTTCCCCAAGCCGCAACGAGGGTTCAGCGGGGGAGGGGATGCGCTTTGGCGAAGAGGAGGGCCGCTACGAAAGCTTCACGCGGTATATCAGGGTTCTCGGCGGCGATCTCGTCGAGGCTGTCGCCGTGCAACAACCGCGCTTCGATGGCCCGGGATTTGAGGCTCTCAACTAAGAACGGAGAGCGTGCCGCTAAGCGCCAAGTGATGTCCTTCGCGGCGTTGTCTCTAGGCAGCGAGAGCTTCGAGCACTGCTTTGGGATTACGTCTCAGAACAAGGAGCAGGGTGCGAGCTGCGCCACTCGGCGCGCGGGACCCATCCTCCCACTTTCGAAGCGTGCCGACGGCTGTTCCGAGAATCGCCGCGAATTGCTTGCGCGTGAGGCCTGCCTGCTGACGAATCGAAATAATATCGGCGGCGGTTGGCGCCGGGTGGACCTGGAGGCCAGGAACTGCCTGGCCCCGCGCATGCGCCGCCGCTTGTTCCAAGCTCTTCACAAGATCGTTGAACAGTGCTTCTTTCATTTTACTGTTTCCTTGCGAGGATGGTTTCAACGAGACGCCGCAGCACGGCCTTCTGCTCGCTGGAAAGATCGTCTCGCTCGTTTTTGGCGTAGGCCAGCAGCAGATAAATCGGCAACGTCTGGTCATAGACGTAGTAGATGACCCGTGCGCCGCCTCTTTTTCCTCGTCCCGCCAGGGGAACCCTGACTTTTCGAAGGCCGCCAGTTCCCGGGATGAGATCGCCGACTTCCGGGCTTGCAGCCAGGAGGTCAACAATTGCGCTCCGCTCGCTTTCGGTCATCAACCCTTCGGCGCGAGACAGGTAGATTTGCGTCTCAGCGACGGTATGAAGCGGCTTCTTCACGAGCCGTATATGCCCCAATGGGGCACTTAAATCAAGGGTGGTTCGCGCCGCGCAAAGGCTTTTACAAACCTGCGGCTTTGGTGAGATTGACCCGGAACCGGTCGCGTTTCCTCTGGTATCGACGCGTCATTTCGGCGGAGGCGTGGCCGAGATGTTTTTGCACATGCCCTTCGTCGATTTGCGCCGAGGAGGCGAGGCCGGCGCGCAAGGAGTGTCCAGAGAAGGCGAGACGGCGCTCACCCTCGCTCAGATCGCCGCGAATGCCGGCGGCGAGGGCGGTTTTCTGCACCAAGCGGGCGACATGTTTGTCGGTCAGCCGCTCGGGCGAGACGCCGCCATTCTTCCGCGCGATCGGGCGGAAGAGGGGGCCTTGGCTGATCCGCCCGAGCCGCATCCAGGTTTCGAGAAGTGCGACGGGACAGGTTTCGGGACGCGAGCCACGACCGATTTCGACCTCGCGCCAGCCGGTTTTGCCGGATATCTGCAGCACCGCGCCGCCGTCGTTGTTGCTGGCGCTGGATATATCCGCGCCAGGAGGAAAAATCTCGATCCAGCCGGCACCGTCTTCGGTCTGATCGGGCCCGCAATCGAGGCCGACGATTTCCGAGCGGCGCAGACCGCCGGCGAAGCCGATCGCCAAAATGGCGCGGTCGCGGATCCCACGCAGATCCATCTCGAGCGTCGCCATCATCGCCAGCAGCTCGTCGGCGAAGATCGCCTGCTTCTGGACCGGCGGGCGGCCATGGGCGCGGCGAATGCCGGCGAGCACGGTGGAAATGTGCCGATCTGACGTATCGAGCGGCGCGCCGCGCTGGCGGTAGCGCCAGCAGATGCCCGAGAGCCGTCGCTCGAGCGACGCGACGCTCAGCGGCTCGCGGCCGGGAGCTCCTTCCATACAGGCGGCGAGATAGAGGCCGACGGTCTGGGGATCCGGGGGCAGGGGATCGAGCCCCTGGCGGCGCAGCCAGGCGGCAAACTGTCGCCAGTCGGCCTCATAGGCGCGCCTTGTATTTTCGGAGCGGGCGTTGCGGGCGTAATCACGCGCCTTTTCGGAGAGCGCCGCGAGATGGGGAGCCGCCGGTCGCTCGATGAGCCGCGCGTCGGTTTGGACGTCTTCGTCGGGCGGTGAAGTGGCGGTTTCTTCCGACATGGGCCCTCGGCAGTTTTCGACATTTCCAACGGCGGTTCGGAATCCCGATTCGACCGGTCTCATAAGCCAATTTCGGCGGCCAAAAAAAAGGCGACATCGGCCGGACTTTCCCACGGGTGAGAGTCCGATTGTCGGACTGCCGCCCCCCGATTGCCGGCGCGGTTCCATAAATTATGCTCGAGTTCCCCAAATTTTCGGGCGGTTTCGTCCCATGAATTGTGAATCGGCTTCCGGCAGCATTGAGCCTCGGATCCCATAAAATTGCGGCTCTCCGACATTTTCCACGGGGGGAGTCCGGTCATTCAAGCGGAGCCTTGCAAGCGGAGCCTTGGCCGGAAGAATCCGACGCGTCAGAAGGCTGTCCACCGATCAAACGCGAAATTTTTCCAGATTTTCCGGGCCGCTCGAATCATGTCCGATAAGCGCACATTATCGGACATAGAGAAGAGACGACAAGCGCGGCGGATTACTGGCGAATCTTAACGATAAAGCGCCGCCGCGACTTGCCGCCGGACTGGTTGCGAGCTTACGATTCCGCCATGCTGCAAATCGATTCGGACGCGGTTCTCGAGGCGCAATCGTCATCGCGCACGACGATCCAACGCCGGGCGCCAAGGCGCCGCGATGAGGCGCAAAACTTCCGAAATATCTCGCAAATCCAGCCGCTGCCGCGTTGGGCGAAAGGCGGCGCCGGCGCGCTCGACGATCCATGCGACGCTCACTTTTTCGCCGGCGCAGGGCTCGCGCGGCTCGACCAGGTTTTGCGTTCCGGCGCCGATGTTTCGAGCGCCGGCGGAAAAGCCGCCGATGTTTCGAGCGCCGGCAAAAACTTCGGCGAAGCGGGCGCGGAACCCGTCTTCGTCGGCGCATTGCGCCAGCGCCTCGCCTTGCGCGCCGCCGCCGTTTGTGCAGCGATGGCGCGCCTACGCGAAGATGAAGTGGCGCTGCGCGACGCCGAGCATCTCGCCGCCTTCGATACGGCACCTACGCCGGGCGGACGGCTGCATCGCCTGTGGCGTCTCTTCGCGACGCGTCCGGCGCGGCTTGACGCGCCGTTGATGCGCGCCGCCGCCGAATGTCTCGACCTGCCGCCGCACATCGATGGTTCGGCGCTTGCCGCGTTCGTAGGAGAGGCTTCGACGGTTGAAAATCCGCTCAATGCTGCGACGCGTGTGAGCACCGCAGCTCTGCACATCCTTGTCGATGCGCCGCAAATCGACGCGGAAATTTTTGCCTTGTGGCTCGCCGATCTTGTGCTGGCGCAGCGGTTGCGTTGGGCGGCGCCATTGCCGCTGTTGGCGACGACGATCACGCATCCATCGATGCGCACGGCGACCGGACGCCGACCACGTCCGAGTGATCCCGATTGGTCTTCGAGCGTCGCGTGCGCTGCGGCGCGCGCGGCGCAAGAGGCTTACGCGTTGGCCAGCGAGTTGTCGCGTCGTTCGCACATGCTGCTGAGCGTTGCGCCAGGACTGCGCGCCAAGGGCGCTTTGCGCGTCGTCGAACTGCTGCTTGCCGATGATGTGGTCTCGCCGGCGCGCGCGGCGAAGGCGGCGGGGCTCTCCGATCGCGCGTCGCGCCGTCTGTTCGATCGACTCGTTGCGCTTGGCGCCGTGCGCGAACTCTCCGGTCGCGCCAATTTTCGGCTCTACGGACTGTGATGGGAGGAACGCCGGCATGCGGTCGATGAAGGCGGCGCGCGCTGACGGCGCAGCGTCCGATGAGACGCGGGCACGGCCCGGCCGTCGCGCGACAGGGCAGGGTGGCGACTTGCTGTTCGACGCCGATCTTTCCGATCTCCCGCAGGCCATGCGCTGGCGCGAATGGATGGGACGTGTCGAGGCGGCGATTTTCGCCGCGCCGTCGCCAGTGACGCGTCAGGCGCTTGCCAGACTTGTCGGGCGCGCCTGCAATCTCGACGATCTTCTCGCCGACATTCGTCACGATTTGCGGGCAAGACCCTATGAACTCGTTCATGTCGCCGGCGGCTATCAACTGCGCACCAAGGCGCGCTACGCCGACGCCATTCGCGTCTTGAACAATGGCGCGCGTGACGCCGGGCCGCCGCCGCTGACGCCGACCGAACTCCTCGCCGTGACGGCGATCGCCTATCTGCAGCCGGCGACGCGCGCCGACCTCTCCCGCCTCGCTGGCCGCGAAATCAGTCGCGACGTCATCGCCCGTTTGAAAAAACTCGATCTCATCGCCGCCGGACCGCGTGCGCCAACGCCCGGCGCGCCGTACGCCTACGTCACGACGAAGAGATTTCTGGAGGTCTTTGGTTTGGCGAGCCTGCGCGATTTGCCCGACATCGAAAAGCTCGAAGACGCCGGGCTGTTGCAATGCTCTCCAACCGAAACCGATCTCAACGGTATTTTGGGTTTTGGCGCCGAAGACGCCGAGCTTGAGGACCTAACCGAAAGCGATTGAATGCGCGTCTGTTCTATGTAGCAACGTCTTAGCACGTGGCGATGGCCACTCCGAACGCATCACGGCGTTGGCCATGATCGAGAGCCGCGCCGACCGTCCCGGTGGGGTTGCGCTCGGCGCCGATAGGGGCTACGCCGCCGCCGATTTCATCAACGAGCTGCGCGCCATGAACGTGCGCCCGCATGTGGCGCAAAACGACAATGGACGCCGTTCCGCCATCGACCGGCGAACCACCCGGCACGCCGGATATGCGATCAGTTTACGTATCCGGAAGCGCATCGAGGAAGCTTTCGGCTGGATGTAGACCGTGGCTGGTCAGCGCAAGACGAGATTTCGCGGCGCCGATCGCGTCGGATGGTCGTTCGCCTTCGCCGCCACCGCCTATAATCTGGTGCGGCTGTCTATGTTGATCGAGGGGCGCTCGGCATGACCGGCGCGGGCGAGGATACACGAGCGTTTCTCGGTCTCCCGCCGCTTTCTCCGCCTCGGCGTACTCAGCGTCAAAGATTCGCTCGGCCGCCCCAGCACGCCAATAGCAAAGCATTTTTCAGCAGCCTGCTACGTCGGCGCGGAATTATACACGCGCAAAGCCTCGCGGCCGACGTTATCCCGGGAATCCTTGCTGCGTTCGCGTCGGGAGCCATATTCAGGACGCACCTTAGTAATGGATCATTTGAAGGGGTGCCAGCGAAGCGGGCCTAACCATGACCTATGAACTCTATTATTGGCCCGGCATTCAGGGGCGCGGCGAATTCGTCAGGCTCGTGTTGGAAGAGGCCGCCGCCGATTACATCGACGTGGCGCGTCAGCCGAGGGGCGAGGCGACCCTCCTGGCTTTTCTCGAAAGACAAGACCTCGCTTATCCGCCGTTTGCGCCGCCGTTCTTGAAAGACGGAAATGTCATAATCGGCCAGACCGCCGCGATACTCCTCTATCTCGGCGATCGCCACGGTCTGGCTCCGAAAGACGAGGCGACGAGGCTTTGGGTTCACCAAATCCAGCTCACCATCGCCGATCTTGTCGGCGAGGCCCACGACACGCATCATCCTTTGGGCGCTGACTTGTATTACGAGGAACAAAAACCCGAAGCGCTACGCCGAACGAAACATTTCCGCAAAAATCGAATCCACAAATACCTTGATTGGTTCGAGCGAATCCTCGCCCGTAATCCTGGAGGCGACGCGAATCTCATCGGCAATACCGTAAGCTACGCCGACTTGTCGTTGTTCCAAGTAGTCGAAGGCTTGCTCTATGCTTTTCCAAAAAGCACAAAAACCGCTCTCGCCGAGTTTCCCCGAGTGGCTGCTCTGCGCCGGACGATCGCCCAGCGCCCGCGCATTCGCGCATATCTCGACAGCGACCGTCGGATCAAATTCAACAAGCAGGGGATATTTCGTCACTATCCGGAACTCGATTGCTGACTAGTGGGTCGCTTCAGCGAATTTGAATAGGACGCTTCCCTCGGCTGAAGATTTCTGATTCGCTCCGCCATTGATTCGACCTCGGGAGGCGAAGATGGCGCGGGAAGCGATCGGCGTGAAGCGGTATGCGGTGCGCTTGAGCGGCGAGGAGCGGGCGCATCTGGAAGCCATGCTGCGCAAG
>NZ_JAKFWS010000012.1 GCF_021731785.1 Methylocystis sp. | reverse complement strand
AATCCTACGATGATATCGTCGATCACTGCTGTGATGCGTGGAACAGCCTCGTCGAACAACCCTGGCGCATAATGTCCATCGGGCTGCGCGAATGGGCCTATCGGTTCTAATCAACGCGGGTTGGTATTAGGTCTGAGAGGAGTCGTCGCCGCGGCGGGGCAGATTCTTCTCGTCTTCAGCGCGTCGGCGCAGGATTTCGCGAGTCGTCACATCGATCCGCCACGCGACGAGCAACGCGAAGAACAGGCACGTTGCGCCGACATACCAGAAGTCGAAGCCCAGAAGCGCCCAGAGCGCCGCCCAAACCGCCAAAGCGGCCAGCCCAAGCAGCAGCAGGCGGGTTCTTGCAGGCATCATCGCCAGTTGCCAAGGCTTGAACAGGACATGGTTCGCTAAAGCTCCTCCCGGGTTTTTAATTATCACAAGTCGAATCAAATTATGCACCACGATTGGGGAAAAATGGTTTTCTAACTACTCAGTTCCTGTCCGTCTTGACTAGCTGTTTATTAATTGTTGTATAAACCTATACAGAGTCTGACTTTTTTCATCTTAAGGAGTTCACGGCCTTGTGCCGCCTAGCTCCAGCTTCGCAATCCAGCGCGCTAACGCCCCGTTAGCCTCACGCCTGCCTGCTCCGACGGGGATTGGATGGCTAGCGCTCAGGCGCGCCTTACGCGCCCAGGAGTCACCAGCAGCATGTCGGCGCGGCCGCGCAGCGGCTCGAACAACGCGGGGTCGGCGCCAGTCATCCAGATTTGGCCGCCAAGCCCCTGAAGTTCCTGGTAAAGCGCCTCGCGACGGTTCACGTCGAAGTGCGCCGCGACCTCGTCGAGCAGCAGTATCGGGGCCTGTCCGTTCAGGACGCCCACCAGCTTCGCATGCGCCAGCGTCAACCCCATCAGCAGGGCCTTCTGCTCGCCGGTCGAGCAGGCGCGCGCCGCCTCGTTCTTGGGGCCATGTCGCACCGCAAGGTCGCTTGCCTGCGGACCGATTAGCGTGCGTCCAGCGGCGGCGTCGCGGCGCCGCGAGGCGGCGAGTTCGAGGCGATACCATTCCTCAACGGCGAGCGCCGGCTCCACCGCCAGTCGCCGCTCCAGTTCCCCCTCGATCGTGACATCCGCCCAAGGGAAGGGCGACGCGTGGTCGCGCCCGGCCGAGATCAGCGCGACGAGCCGCGATACGGTCTCGCATCGCGCGGCGGCCACCGCGATGCCAATCGCGGCGATTTCCCGCTCTGCGGCGTCGAGCCAGCGCCGATCGGCGACGGCTTCTTCGAGCAGCCGGTTCCGGTTGCGCAGAGCGCGCTCCAGCCGGTTGGCGCGCGCGCCATGCTCGGCGTCTATGCCGAGCGCGAGCCGATCGAGAAAACGGCGACGATCGCCCGCCGCGCCAGAAAAGAGCCCATCCATCGCCGGCGTGAGCCAGAGCACTCGGACATGATCGGCGAAGGCGCGCGCAGAACTGGCCGGCGTGCGGTCAATGCGATAAAGCCGCTCCCCTGAAGGCGTCAGGCCATGGCCGAGCTGCGACGCGGCGCCATTGGTTTCGACTTCGATCGACGCGGCGAAACCGCCGGCGCCGTCGCGTCTCGCGCATTCGGCGAGCTCCGCGCGGCGCAGTCCGCGGCCGGGCGAGAACAGCGAAAGGGCTTCCAGCAGATTGGTCTTGCCCGCGCCGTTCTCTCCAAAGAGGGCGATCATCCCCGAGTCGAACCGGCAGTCGAGCGCCGGATAGGAGCGGAAGTCGCCGAGCGTCAGCCGGCGCACGCGCGGTTCGATCCTGGTCGCAGCGGTCATCATGACGCCGTCGCGTCGGCGCCACGCGGCGCGGGCGCGCGAGCGGTCATTGCGGTCGGGAAACGCGGCGGCCCGGCGAGAGAATGGCGTAGCTGTGAGGACCGGTGAACGACGTCATGATCGCTTCGATCAGAGGTTCGTCCGAGCCTTCAATGGTCGACCAATTGACGGTGAAACTGGCGCCTGTTCCGCCGCGAACGTCGTCTTGCGCGATCAGGACCTGCAACGAGGCGTATGGCTTCAGATACAGGGGATCGCTCAGGTAGCTTTCGATCAGCTGACCCGAGCCGTTGCGGTATTCGATCTTTTCGATTGCGAGAACATTGGTCGCCGAGGCGTTGTGAATCGACAATGCGCCGGAAAAGTTCAGCCGAGTCACGCCGCCTTGCCCAAGGAGCGTCGAATGGAGCGGGATGAACGTGCGTCCGCGGACGGCGAGCTTCTCCCGCGGAGCGGATGTCGTGGCGTCGGCGCTGACGACGACAGGCTGGGCGGCGGCCAGCGGCGACCGAGCCGCGCACTCCGTTGCGCAGACGCTCCCAACCAGAGCGAGCGCGAGAACCGGCAGGGCAGGGCTAAGCGGCGTTGCGCGCATCTTTTCCTTTCGATTAGACATATGCAGCGGCGGCGCACACTACCATCGCTCGGCAAAAGGACTAAGCGACGTCATCGGCAGTTCAGCCGAATGACCGAGCGCGCGCGACGACGAGTCGCACGGCGGGAACGCCATCGCAAGTTCTGCGATCCAGGAATCGCGTGACGCGGCGCTCTTGCCGGAACATCTGCTTCGGCGCAATTCGCGCGAGGGCGTCGCAAGCGGTTTGGTTGCAGAGCGACAATTGAATGCGCAGCCGAAGTCGTTTGGCGTTGCGCATAAAATCTGTATTCTCCGCCTGCGGCGATCGGAGTTTCTTCAGTGGCGGGCGTGGGTCGTGCGCAAAGCCTTGCGGCTAAGCGCATCTTGTTGATCGTCGGCGGCGGAATCGCCGCGTACAAGTCGCTCGATCTCGTGCGTCGCCTGCGCGAGCGCGGCGCTTTGGTGCGGGTCGTCATGACCGCGGCGGCCAAGGAGTTCGTGACGCCGCTGGCCTTCGTTAGCCTCGCCAACGAAAAAGTCTACGACGATCTCTTCTCCGCGACCGACGAGCAGGAGATGGGCCACATTCAGCTGTCGCGGGATGCGGACCTCATCGTGGTCGCGCCGGCGACGGCGCATCTCCTTGCGCGAGCGGCGCGCGGCCTTTGCGACGATCTTGCGACCACCCTGCTGCTCGCGACCGATAAGCGCGTGCTTTACGCGCCGGCGATGAATGTGCGCATGTGGCTTCATCCCGCGACGCAGCGCAATGTCGCGACTCTGCACGGCGACGGCGCCTGGTTCGTCGGTCCGACCGTCGGCGAAATGGCCTGCGGCGAATATGGACCCGGGCGCATGTGCGAGCCGCTGGAGATTGTCGAAGCGATCGAGACCGCGCTGAAGCAGGATACTCGTTTGCCCGCTCCCGAAGGGCTATTGACGCACGGCGGGGGGCTTGAAGGGCTGCATGTCGTCGTGACATCCGGCCCCACGCATGAACCGATCGATCCGGTTCGCTATATCGCCAACCGCTCGTCCGGACGGCAGGGCCACGCGATCGCGGCCGCGGCGGCTCGCGCCGGGGCCCGGGTGACACTGATTTCGGGGCCCGTCGCGCTCTTTGATCCGCCCGGTTGCGAGGTTGTACATATAGAGAGCGCGCGAGACATGCTGACGGCCGTGGACGCGGCGCTTCCGGCGGACATATTCATCGCTGCGGCGGCCGTGGCCGACTGGCGCGCGGAGCCGGCGGTAGACAAGATCAAGAAAGACCAGAGCGGCGCGCCTTCGCTGTCGCTCATTGAAAACCCCGACATTCTCGCGAGCGTGTCGCAGGGCCCCAGGCGTCCGCGCCTGGTCGTCGGTTTCGCCGCAGAGACGACTGATCTCATTCGCCATGCGCAGGAGAAGCTCGCCCGGAAGGGATGCGATCTCATCGTCGCCAATGACGTGAGCGCGGGATCAGGCGTATTCGGCGGCGCGACTAACGAGGCGCATCTCGTCTCTCGCGCCGGCGTCGAAGAGTGGCCGCGGCTGCGCAAGGAGGAAGTCGCGGAGCGGCTCGTCGCACGGCTGGCGCAGATGATCGGCGAAGAGAGGGCGCCATGAAAGTTGCGATCCGCCGACTGCCGAACGCCGCCGGCCTGCCCTCTCCAGCCTATGCGAGCGAAGGCGCGGCCGGCATCGATCTCTATGCCGCGCTGGCGCCGGGTCAAAAGCTTGTGCTGGAGCCCGGCGCTCGGGATGTCATCGCCACCGGCCTCTCGATCTCGATGCCCCGAGGCTATGAGGGACAAATTCGGCCGCGGTCGGGGCTTGCCGCAGAGCACGGCGTCACCGTGCTCAACGCACCTGGCACCATCGACAGTGACTTTCGCGGCGAGATCAAGACGATCCTGATCAATCTCGGGGCGCAGGCCTTTGAGATCGTCCGCGGGATGCGTATCGCGCAACTCGTCATCGCGCCAGTGACGCATGTGGCGCTTGTCGAGGTCGACGACCTCGACGCGACCGAACGCGGCGCCGGCGGCTTTGGGTCGACCGGACTCGGCGGAGAACGCGCGCGATGAAGCTCCTGTCGCGCTCCGCCCGTCTCGCGCTGATGGCGACGCTCGACGTCGCGCTTCACGCCCGGGGCCGGCCGGTGTCATCGAAGCAACTCGCCGCGCGTCACAGTCTGCCGCCGCGACGATTGGAGACGATCTTGCAGGCGCTGGTGCGGGCGGGGATTCTCAAAAGCGTCAGAGGACCCGCGGGCGGTTATGCGCTGGCGCGTGAAAGACGGCGTCTCTCGGTCGGCGAAATCGTTCGCATCGCCCTGCGCGCGGAGGAGGAGGCGCCTGACGTTGCGCCGCCACTGCTTTCGGCGGTGCTGGAGCCGGTCGTCGCCGAGGCCGAAGAGCGCGCGCTGCGCCGGCTGGACGACGTGACGCTGGACGATCTGCACGCTCGCGCGCTCGCTCACGGTTTTGGAGAAAGGCCGGACGCGAGCGGCGATTTTGAGATATGAAGCGCGCGACCCGGCAAGGCGCTGGATTGGCGAGGAGGCGCGGATGACTTATGAGACGATTGAGGCCGAGACGCAGGGCCGAGTCGGATTGATACGGCTCAATCGACCTGAAGCGCTCAACGCGCTGAACGCGCGGCTCATCGCCGAGCTTGATGACGCGCTTTCGGCATTTGAATCACGCGACGACATCGGCTGTGTCGTTCTGACCGGCTCGGAAAAAGCCTTCGCCGCCGGCGCGGACATCAAAGAAATGCGCGACAAGGGATTCGTCGACGCCTTTCTCGACGATTTCATTGGCCGATGGGACGTGGTGGCGCGGGCGCGCAAGCCGATCATCGCGGCGGTCGCCGGATTCGCGCTGGGCGGCGGCTGTGAAATCGCGATGATGTGCGACTTCATTCTTGCCGCCGACACGGCGGTCTTCGGCCAGCCGGAAATCAGGCTTGGCGTTATTCCCGGCGCCGGCGGGACGCAGCGGCTGACCCGCGCCGTGGGGAAGGCCAAGGCGATGGACCTCATTCTGACCGGTCGGATGATGGGCGCCGACGAGGCCGAGCGGGCCGGCCTTGTCGCGCGGATCGTGCCGGCCGCGGATCTTCTCGCCGAGGCGATGAAGACCGCTGCGACCATCGCGTCCATGTCACTTCCCGCGGTGCTCATGGCTAAGGACGCGGTCAATCGCGCGTTCGAGTCGACCCTCGCCGAGGGAATTCGCCACGAGCGAGGCCTCTTCTATTCCTTGTTCGCTACAAGTGATCAAAAAGAAGGCATGAACGCCTTCGTGGAGAAGCGGAAGCCGGCATTCATCCACCGATAGGCGGCCATTGACGAGAGCCCGCGTCGCGCCTATAAACCCGCCACTTGGCCGCGATTTCGCGGCCCTTTGGTTTTTGGGCGGCTCGACGCCGTCGCTTTCAAGGATACGCAAAGCATGGCCAATACGAGTTCGGCCAAAAAAGCCGTTCGCAAGATCGCGCGCCGCACCGCAAATAATCGGGCGCGTCGCAGCTGCATGCGCACCTTTGTGCGCAAGGTCGAGGAGGCGATCGCCGCGGGCGATCCGGCGGTGGCGGCGGACGCGTTGCAAAACGCGGTGCCGATCGTGATGCGCGCCGCCCAGCGGGGCGTCATTCACAAGAATACGGCGTCACGAAAGGTTTCCCGGCTGACCGCGCGGGTGAAGGCGCTGGCTGCACAGGCGTAAAACGCGTCGCTGCGCTACAAGACGGACACTCTTCGAGCCCGGCGACCGCCGGGCTTTTTTTGACCGATTGTCGTCCGCCAAATCGTCGCATGAAGCGCAGATGACACGTTCAAAAATTTTTTTGCGCCCATAAACTGTGATCATTCAAAATTCTCGCGATTCAATCTCTTGCAATCAAGTTGTCACGAACGTGAAAAACTTGGGCTCTTGACACTAATATTGTCGTTTGTTTGGCCAGGCGCCGGAGCGTGTCGCGCGACGCCGACGGGCATTTCGCGACCGAAATTTTAAAGGCGACGAATCATCGGCTTATGGCCAAATGCGACAAAAAATTCAGGGTTCCGCGCTGGAAAGCTGCAAACAATGTGACAATTGTCGTCATAAGCGTCGTTGCGCGTGATCGCGCTGGCGTGTAGCTTAAAATCGTCGAACGAAAGGCGGTCGGCGTCAGTTTTTTAGCGGCGCGCAAGAGTGAGGGGAGCGATCTGCGTTCTCCGGCGCGGATAGGCCGTAGAGCGCGACGCATTGCCGCCTTCCAGCCGTTCGGTTGAATTCAAAGTGATCAGTTCGCAAGGGCGTAGCGTAAAGTCCGTTTCCTGCGACGCGCATTAATCCGGGATTCGTCGATCCCGGAGTAGGGGAGGCTTTGTCATGGCGAATGGGCGGTTGGCCGAGACAGTCTGGGGAGTGCGCAGCGTCAACGATCGTTTCATTGTGCGATCGCTCGCGGCGCCGAGTGCTTGTTTTACGCGTGAGGCCAACGTCGGCAGATGCGCGCGGCTCGTTATTGGGCCGCCTTCGATATTTCTGATTTAGCGCCGTTCGCAGCGGCGCGCCTACTCGATCCAACCAGGTTCCTTTCGATCAGCGCCTGCGGCGACCTTCGCCGGAGGGCCCCTTTTTTGGCGCTCGTTTCGGAAAAAAGGTCTGATATGTCCGATCACAGAGAACAATTGGCAACCGACGGAGTTTCCGCGGAGGATCGCTCGAAATGGGATCGAGTTCGACACAGGCTAAGAACCGATCTCGGCGACGCGGTCTATAATTCCTGGTTTACGCGATTGGAGCTTGAGCGCATCGATGGCGGCGCTGTGCATCTGACGGTGCCCACCAAATTTCTTAAGAGCTGGGTGCAGTCGCATTACGCGCCGCGGATAAAGGCGCGCGTGGCGACCGAATTTTCAAAAGTGGAGCGGGTGGTCATCGACGTGCGTTCGCCGATGCGCAAGTTGCGTTTGCGCGAGGACGGCCCGGATCACCGCGATCTCGGCGCGCCGCCTTTCGTTGAGCGCAAGGTCGCATCATTCGCGCCTGCGCTCGAAGCGGCGGGCGAAGCGAACGGACGGCGCAGCGCTCGCTTGCCCGCATCGCGTTTCGAATCCGACGCATTCGTCGGCTCGCCGCTCGATCGCCGGCTGTCCTTCTCGACCTTTCTCGTAGGGCCGTCAAACCAGCTCGCCTATGCCGCCGCCTGCCGCGTCGCGGAGGCGCGCGTTGGGGATCTTCCCATGTTCAACCCGCTCTACGCCCATGCGGCGGTCGGGCTCGGAAAGACGCATCTCCTGCAAGCGCTCGCGCACGCGTCGAACGACAACCGCCGCCATACGATCTATCTGACGGCGGAGCGCTTTATGAGCGGCTTCGTTTCTTCGCTGACCGCTCATACGTCGCTGGCGTTCAAGGAGAAACTGCGCGGAATCGACATGCTGATCATCGACGACGTGCAGTTCCTGCAGGGCAAATCGATCCAACAGGAATTTTGCCACACGCTGAATGCGTTGATTGACGCCGGCCGTCAGGTCGTCGTCGCCGCCGACCGGCCGCCGTCGGAGCTCGACACGCTCGACGAGCGCGTGTTGTCGCGGTTCAAAGGCGGTCTTTGCGTCGACATCGGGCCGCTCGACGAAGCCTTGCGCATCAAGATACTGACTGCGCGCATTGCCGCCGCGAAGGAATCGCAACCCAATTTTGGCGTGCCGCCGGAGGTCATTTCCTACGTCGCGCGCACGATCATGACCAACGGCCGTGATCTTGAGGGCGCCGTCAATCGGCTGCTTGCCCACACCACGCTGACCGGCGCGCCGCTGACCGTCGAAACCGCGGAAACGGCGATTCGCGATCTCGTACGCTCCCAGGATCCAAAACGCGTCAAGATCGACGATATCCAGAAGCTGGTGGCGAGCCATTACAATATTTCGCGCGCCGACATTTTATCGTCCCGTCGCACCGCCAACGTCGTGCGGCCGCGTCAGATCGCCATGTATTTGTCGAAGGTGCTGACGCTGCGCTCATTGCCGGAGATCGGCCGCCGATTTGGCGGCCGCGATCACACGACGGTGCTGCACGCGGTGCGCAAAATCGAAGAACTCGCCGCCAAGGACAAGGGACTCGCCGAGGTCATCGATCTCCTCAAGCGGATATTGAGCGAGCAATAAAGCTTGCGGCGCTCGGTTGAACTTGCAGATTGCGCGAGGCGCCGTCAGTTGGTCTGACCGGCGCGCCACTATGGTCTCATCGCCCGGTCTTCACCGTCGTCCACATTCGGGTGATCATCTTTTGAACCGCCTGGTCGGGCGCCGTGACTGTGAACAGGCGTCGCATCGTGAGGTCGTTGGGGTAGACCGAGGGATCGTTCGCCACCGCCTTGTCGATCAGCGGTCGCGACGGCGCGACGCCGTTGGCGAAATTGGTGGCGACGGAATTGCGCGCCGCGATGTCCGGGCGAAGCAGATAGTCGATGAAGCGATAGGCTTCGTCGAGATGCCGCGCGTCCTTGGGAATCGCGAGATTGTCGAGCGACAGGAGCGAACCTTCGTTCGGTATCACGTAGGCGATATCGACATCGGCGCCGGCCTCGCGGGCGCGATTGCGCGCTTGCAGACTGTCGCCTGACCAACCGATGGCGAGGCAGATGTCGCCGTTCGCCAACGCGTTGATATATTCAGAGGAGTGAAATTTCTTCACATAGCGGCGCAGGTTCGCCAGGAGGTCGGCGGCGCGCTTGAGATCCTTAGGATTTTTCGAATTCGGATCGAGCTTCAGGTAATTGAGCGCTATCGCGAACATGTCCTCCGGGCTGTCGAGCATATAGACGCCGCAGTCGGCGAGCTTCTTTAAGGCTTCCGGCCGCAGAACTTGGTCCCAGCTCGTAATCGGCTTGCCGAGCCGTTGTTGGATCTTGGCGACGTCGTAGGCGATGCCGGTCGTGTACCACATGTAGTTGATCGCGTGCCGGTTGCCCGGGTCGAAACGCGCCAGCCTCGTGTCGATCTCGGGCCAGATGTTGCGCGCATTGACGAGCTTGCTTCGGTCGATCGGCTGCAGCACGCGCGCCGCGATTTCGCGCTGCAGGAATGTCGCCGAAGGCACGACGACGTCGTAGCCGGTGTCGCCGGCAAGCAGCCGCGCCTCGAGCATCTCGTTCGAGTCATAGGTGTCATAGATGACCTTGATGCCTGTCTCTCGGGTAAAGTCCTCGAGCACGCTTGGATCGACGTAATCGCTCCAGTTGAAGACATTGACGACGCGCTCGCCGCCCAGTGCGGCCGTGGTTGCGGCGAGAAGCGCGAGGAAGCATGCGAGGAGAAGCTGTTTCATGCGACAAGCCGTGTAGTGGATCAATCGATCAAACCTATCATGGTTGCGCGCGATTTGGCGACGCGCCAAGCTGGGGACGACATCCCGCGGAGAGAAACATGAGGGCTTTTTCCGCTGAACAGGCGACGGCGCTCCAAGGGCGACCCGACGCCACGAGACAGGTGGCGCGCGGAGCCCGGCGCTATTTGCAGGCCTGCGGCTTCTCGGTTGTTTGCGAAGCTCCTTTGCCGAACGGGCGACGCGCCGATCTCATCGCGCTCGCGCCCGACGGCGCCTTGCGAATCGTCGAGGTCAAGTCGAGTTACGCCGATTTTCGCGCCGATCTCAAATGGCCGCAGTATCGCGGCTTTTGCGACCGGTTCTATTTCGCAATCCCAGCATCGCTCGATCCCGCGTCATTTCCACAGGACGCCGGACTGATCGTCGCCGACGCGCATGGGGCGCTGCTCGCGCGCGAAGCCCCAACGACGCCGCTCGCGCCCGCAAGGCGACGTTCGCTGCTGTTACGCTTCGCGACGATGGCGGCGAACCGCTACTGCATGCTGGCCTTCGGCGACGAATTGGCCGATTGAAGTCCGGGTCACCGGGGCGCGCGTTTGGCGAGAATGCGTTGCAGGGTGCGGCGATGCATATTGAGCCGCCGCGCCGTCTCCGAAACATTGCGGTCGCAGGACTCGAAAACGCGCTGGATATGCTCCCAGCGCACCCGGTCGGCCGACATGGGATTTTCCTGGGCGTCGGGCTTCTCGAGCTGAGTCGCCATCAGCGCGTGATAGATTTCGTCGGCGTCGGCGGGCTTCGCCAGATAATCGAAGGCGCCAAGCTTAACCGCGGTGACGGCGGTGGCGATATTGCCGTAGCCGGTGAGAATGATGCCGCGCGCGTCGGGGCGTGAAGCCTTCAGCTTGGAGATGACGTCGAGGCCGTTGCCGTCGTTGAGCCGCATGTCGATGATCGCGAAAGCCGGCGGGCTCGACTCAAGCGCGGCAAGACCCTCGGCGACCGTTTCGCACGGCGTCACCACAAAGCCCCGCGCCTCCATCGCGCGCGTCAGCCTCCCGAGAAACGGCTTGTCGTCATCCAGGATCAGCAGTGAGCGATCCTGCGGCAGAGCTGCAATTTGCTCAGCCTGCGAGAGGTCTTCCCGATCCGACTTCAATTCTTCGGCCGACATGGCGCGTATTCACCCGTGATTTTTGTCAAAACTAGCTTATTGGCGGCGTGGCGTCGATCTATTTGTCCTGCTCAGCGAGCTTCGGCCTGGCGGGGGCCGGTTCGAGCGCAGCCCGGGGCCAAGTCACCTTGACGACCGCGCCGGTTCTCGGCGGCGAGACATTCGTCGTTTCGACGATCGCGCCCGACCGCTCCAGTAGCGTCTTGGCGATGAAGAGACCGAGCCCCAGCCCCGAGTCAGGATCGTTTTTCGTGCGTCGTTCCGTCGGCCGGCCCCTTAGATAAGGGTCGCCGAGCCGGTCGAGAATATCGGGAGAAAAGCCGGGTCCGTCGTCCTGGATGGAGATCGTGACGTAACTCTGGCTCCACCAAGCGTCGATTTTTACGTGGGAATTGGCAAAGTCCATGGCGTTTTCGACGAGGTTGCCGAGGCCGTAAAGAATCGCGGGATTGCGCGCCAGCACCGGCGCGTCAGGCGGTCCGCTTTTCGAAATCTCGACCTCGACGCCGCTTTCGAATTGCGGCTCGACCACTTCCTGGATCAGCGTGTCGATCGAGAGCAGATTCATGACGCTGCTCTGATCCATCGCGCCAAGCGAGGCGAGCTTGCCCAGAATCTCCCGGCAACGCGCCGCCTCCTGCGCAAGAAGCGCCAGATCATCGCGCAGCGCCGGCGCGTTCTCGGGCACCGCCTTCCGTA
Organism: Methylocystis sp.; assembly: GCF_021731785.1. Taxonomy (GTDB): domain Bacteria; phylum Pseudomonadota; class Alphaproteobacteria; order Rhizobiales; family Beijerinckiaceae; genus Methylocystis. The sequence continues at coordinate 127,294 of NZ_JAKFWS010000012.1, read as the reverse complement.
ACTCTTTGATGATCAGCGTGATGGTCGCGAGCGGCGTGCCAAGTTCGTGCGCCGCTGCGGCGGCGAGACCGTCAAGCTGCGAGAGATGCTGCTCGCGCTCGAGCACCAGCTCCGTCGCGGCGAGCGCGTCCGCCAGCAGCCGCGCTTCATCGGACACCCGAGCGGCGTAAATGCCGATGAACGCCGCGCTGAGCGCGAGAGCCGCCCATATTCCGGCGCGGTACAGGAGCGGGAAAGTCAGCTTCTCGTTGGGGTACCAGGGCAGCGGGTAATATTCCACCGCAAGCACCGTCGCGACCGCAATCATGACGATGCCGAGCAGCAGCGTCAGATTGCTCGGCAGCGACACCGAAGAGATGATCACCGGCGTCAGGAACAGCATCGCGAAGCTGTTCGTCAGACCGCCGGTGAGATACAGCAGAAATCCAAGCTGAATGATGTCGTAACCGAGGAGCACGGCGGCTTCGACGTCGCCGAGGCGGAAACTGCGCGGCGTGCCAAAGCGCATGCCGATGTTGAGCGTCGCGGACGCCGCGATGAAAACGAAGCAGAGGCCGACGGGAAAATCAAATCCAAGAATAAAATAGACGCCGAGACAGGCCGCCGCCTGGCCGGTGATCGCCACCCAGCGCAGCATGAGCAGCGTCTCCATGCGCAGGCGCCGAGCGTCGTATTCATATTCGAGGGTCGTCATTTCGGTAAATCCTGGATCGCGCCGCTTTTGGACGAAATCGCCCAAATGCAGATAACGGATCGATCTTATATTTCGCGAGCCACGCTCGATAGGCCGCTTCGGGCGAGTATTACATCCCGACGCCGCGCGACGCGCGCCAGATGCGCCATTGTCGGCGCAACGGCGAGGGTTCGTCCGGCGGCCGACGAGAATCGTAATCGCTTCGCGCCAGCCGTTCCAGATAAAGCGGGATCGTGGCTGCCGGAAGCAGCGCCGCGCGGGCGGCTCCGAGATTGAGGGCCAAACGGCGCGCTTCGTCATAGTGAGACTGCGCCAGCGTCCGCATCTCCTCCAAGGCGAGGCGGAGCTCTTTGCGACCGGCGTTTGGGGCGCCGTCTGTCGCGAACGCCTCGTCGGGCAGAAATTTCTGCTGACCGGGGCGTTCGGCGATGGCGCGCGCGATTCGCGTCAAACCCAGCGCGACGCCTGCCTCATCGAGCGCGCGCGCCGATGGTCCTTCAAGATCTGCGCCGAGAATGCAGGCCGCCCACCGCATCGGGGCCGACGATGTGGCGCGGCAATAGTCTTTGAGGGCCGACCAGCTTGGCATCCTGTCGTCGTAAAGATCGAAGATATGCGCTTCCGCCAGCGCGATGAATGCTTTTCGTGGCAAAGCAAAGCGCTCAATCGTGTCGATCAACGCGTCAGCCAGGGGATTGGCGCGCGCCCCTTCGCCTGGCGCGGCGGCGCCCTCCAGCGCGTCGACCCACCACTGCAACCGCATCTCGCCCAGCAGCGGTTGCGTGACCTTGCCGCTGACGTCGGCGGCTTCCTGGGCAAAGGCATAGAGAGCGTGAATGTGCTTGCGGGCGTCCGGCGGCATAAACAGACAGGCGAGCCACAGGTCGCGATCGCGCGCCCGCAGAAGCTCCTCGCACTGCGCATAATGCTCCTGTGAGACGGCGGTCATGTCACACGGCGATCAGCAGCGCGCCGACTCGGCGATCCTCGCCGACGAGCAAATTGTAAGTGCGCACGGCGGCTCCGGTCGCCATCGTCTCGCAACCGACGCCCGCTGCGCGCAGCCGGGCGCGCAAGCCTTCGGCAAGCGGCAGCAAATCCTGTCCCGTTCCGACGACGAAGACGTCGAGGCCGCCGCTTTCGGAAAGCGCGTGGTCGATCATCGCTTCATCGATGTCAGCGGCGGCGGTGAGAGGCACGGCGCGCACGCCGGAGGGCAGCGCGAGAATAGAGCCGCGGTGCGACATGTCGGCGAAGCGAAAGCCGCCGCCGCCATAGTCGTCGATCTTGTGGCGACCGGGCACATAGCCGCTGTCGCGAGCGGTCAAGCCGGCCTCGTCTTGGCCCGCTTGCCAGTCGCCTTCCGAGCGGGCGCGGGCGTCTTTTCGGCGGCTGCAGACGGCGTGGCGGGCGCTTCGTCCTGCGCGGAAACGGCGTCTTCGGCTTTGTGCTCCGCTTCGTGCTTTTGCGTTGCCGCCTTGTCGGCGTCTTCGTTGCGCAACCCGAGGTATATCAGCATCGGCGAACAGATGAAGATCGACGAATAGGTCGCGACAAAAATGCCCCAGATCATCGCAAGCGAGAACGAGCGGATCACCTGGCCGCCGAAAGCGACGAGCGCGAACAAGGCGAGCATAACCGTCGTCGCGGTCATGATCGTGCGCGGCAGGACGGCGTTGATCGACATGTCGACCATCTGAGCGGTCGCCATTTTCTTGTATTTGCGCATGTTTTCGCGAATGCGGTCGAGCACCACCACCGTCTCGTTCAACGAGTAGCCGACGATGGTCAAAATCGCCGCGATCGACGTGGTGTTGAATTCAAGTTGCGTGATCGAGAAGAAGCCGACGGTGAGTAGCAGATCGTGCATCGTCGCGATCACAGCGCCGATCGCGAATTGCCATTCGAAGCGGAACCAGAGATAGCTCAGCACCGCGATGATCGAGAGCACCACTCCGAGCGTTCCCGACTGCACCAATTCGTTCGAAACGCGCGGGCCGACGACCTCGACGCGGCGCAGATCGTAATAGGCGCCAACCGCGTCGCGAACCCGCTCGACCGCCGCCTGCTGCGCGACGTCGCCGCCCGACTGTAACCCGAAACGCAAGGTCGCGTCGGCCGGATTGCCGAAAGCCTGCACTTCGATGTCGCCCAAATGCAGGCCTTCGCCCAGCGTGCGCAGCGTGCCGACTTCCGCAGCGCCGGATTTGGCGCGCAGTTCGATCACCGTGCCGCCGGCGAAGTCGATGCCGAAATTCATGCCCTTGAAGATAAAAAGGGCGACCGCGATCAGCGAGAGCAGAGCGGAGAACGGATAGCTCACGCGGCGGAACCGCATGAACGGGAATTTGGTGTTCTCCGGGGCGAGGCGCAGAAGTTTCATAAATGTCGCCCCTTCAGATCGGAAGTCTCGTCGGCCGCGCGTAATGGTACCAAACCGCGATCATCATGCGCGTCATGGTCACCGCGGTGACGATGGTCGTCAGAATGCCGAGCGCAAGCGACACGGCGAAGCCGCGCACCGGTCCCGAGCCAAGAAAATACAGGATGGCGGCTGCGACGAACATCGTGACGTTCGAGTCGACGATGGTCGCGAAGGCGCGGGTGAAGCCAGCGTCGAGCGAGGCGAGGATCGACCGCCCCGCGTGATTTTCCTCTCGGATGCGCTCGTAGATCAGCACGTTCGAATCGACCGCCATGCCGATCGTCAGCACGATGCCGGCGATGCCGGGCAGCGTCAGCGTCGATCCGAGCAGCACGAGGCCGGCGAAGATGAAGGCGATATGCACGAAGAGCGCGAGATTGGCGAAGACGCCGAAGACGCCGTAAGTGACGAGCATATAGACGACGACGAGGCCTGCGCCGACATAGGCCGCCCGTTTGCCGGCGTCGATCGAGTCTTGGCCGAGGCCGGGGCCGACGGTGCGCTCTTCGACGATGTTGAGCTTCGCCGGCAGAGCGCCGGCGCGCAGTAGGATCGCGAGATTGTTCGCCTGTTCGACAGTGAAGCGTCCGGAGATTTGTCCCGAGCCCCCGGTGATCGGAGTCAAGATTCGCGGCGCGGAAATGACCTTGTTATCGAGGACGATCGCGAAGAGACGTCCGACGTTTTTCGAGGTGACTTCGCCGAAGGACTGGGCGCCGCGAATATTGAAGCGGAAATTGACGACCGGCTCGCCGCTTCTTTGCTGGTCGAAGCCGGGCTGTGCGTCAGTGAGGTCCTCGCCCTTGACCATTACCTGCTTTTCAACCGCGATCTTGCCTTCTTGATCGACCTGGTCGAGCTCCTCGACTTCCGACGGATTTTGGCCAGGTTCGGCGACGAGGCGGAACTCCAGTTTGGCGGTCTTGCCGAGAATTTCCTTAAGCGTTTCAGGGTCCTGGAGGCCCGGCACCTGCACGAGCACCCGGTCGTCGCCCTGCCGCTGGATGCTCGGCTCGCGGGTGCCGAGCGCGTCGACGCGCCGGCGAATGACTTCGATCGATTGCTCGACCGCCTTGCGGGACTTGTCCCTGAGTCCCGCGTCGGTGATGGTCACGCGGATGACGCCGTCCGGCGACGCCTCGACGTCGAGCGGCGAAGGCCCGCCCATGAGCGCGCTGCTGAAGCTGTTGCGCAGCTGCCGCAGCTTCACAAGAACTTTCTCGCGGTCCTCGGGGTCGGCGACGCGCACCTGCACGCCGCGTGCGGTCGCGCCGATGCCGCCGGAGATGGCGACCTTTTCCTCCCTCAGGATTCGGCGCACGTCGTCGCGCAGGTTCTTGATCTGCGTCGCGATCAGATCCGCCTGATCGACCTCGAGCATCACATGCGAGCCGCCTTGCAGATCGAGGCCAAGCACGATGGTCGGCGGAACGAGCCAAGAGGGCAGCCGCGATTTCAGCTCTTCATAGTGGGACGCCGACAACATGCTCGGCGCGACGACAAGCACCGCGGCGAGAGTCATCGCCACAATGGCGAAAAATTTCCAGGTCGAGAATCGCAGCATCGTCCTGCTATCGGCTAGGGGATCTAAAGGACGGCGTCAGCTCTGCGAGCCGGACTTGGCGTCATCGGCCTTGGCGTCGCTCGACTTATTTTCGCTCGGCCTGGTCTCGCCGGTCTTTGCCGGCTTTGCGCCGCTTTTTGCGCCTCCAGTCTTGGCCGGCGGCGGCTCCTCCTTCACCGGCTCGCCCTTGGCGCGCACTTCGGCGATGGCGGTGCGCAGCATTTTCACCCGCACATTGGGCGCGAGCTCGACCTCGACTTCAGTATCGTCAATCGCTTTCGTCACCTTGGCGACGAACCCGCTCGTGGTGACCAGCGTGTCGCCGCGACGGACGTTGCGCAACTGCGCGAGCGCGTCCTTCTCACGGCGGGAGCGCGGGCGAATGACCAGGATATACACAATGCCCATCACCACGAAGATGGGAATAAGCTGGCCGAGCATCTCCGGCATAGTCGGAGCCTGCGGCGTGTCTGGCTTGGATTCGACCAACTGTCCCGTTTGGGTCGAGGCGGGCGGATGCGGCGCGCTCGGCGCGGCAGGGGCGATCGGCTCCGCCGGCGGTGAGGCGGGCGCGTCGGCGGCGGGCGGTGACGGCTGGGCTTGCGCCATAGCGTCCGGGATCAGCTTCATCGCGAAAATCTCTTTAAAGGCTCGAAGCCCGGCGCGATTTGTTTTTCGACGCGCCGGAACGGGCGCGGACTATAGCCGCTCACTTCACGAAAGCAATGGCGCGCAGGCGACTTCCAGCGATCCCCGCACATAAGCGCGAGCAACCGAATGTGCGGCCCCGCACCGCCCTTCGCCGCTGGTGAGCTTAGTCGGTTCGAGGCGTCCTACAGCACCCCCTTCTGTCAGGAGATACATCATGTTGAAGAAACTTTCTTGCGCCACGCTTTTCGCGGGAGCGCTCTTTGCCTCTTCGCCTGCCGCCGCCGGCCACTGGCACGGACACGGCTGGCATGGCGGTTGGCATGGCCACGGCTGGCACGGCGGCGGTTGGCATGGGCCGTGGGGCGGGGGTGGCTGGCATGGCCGCGGCCACTGCTGGCGCTGGCGGTACGGCCGATGGCATTGGGTCTGCTGATCGTCCGGGCGACGCCCGGTTCTTTCCGGGTCTCTCTGGCGCTCTTCGCTGGAGAGACCGCCTCCTCACTCGGACAGGGCCGTTCAGCCAAGACGATGTTGTCGCGAATTCATGATTGGAGCTGTCGCGCGAGCCCGCGCAGGAACTCAAGACAGGCGGCCAGCTCTGCGATCTCGATATATTCGTCTGGCTGGTGCGCCTGGTCGATGCGGCCGGGGCCGCAGACGACGGCGGCCATTCCCGCGCGCTGAAACTGACCGGCTTCCGTCGCGTAAGGAACGGCGATCGTCGCATTGCGCTTGGCGAGCCGCAGCGCCAGGGTCTCCGCCTCGGAGCCCGGCTGCGGCGCGAGGCCCGGCACCTCGTTTTCCGTCGTCGTCTCGATCCCCGCGTCGGGGAAGCCAACAAAGGCGGATCGCCTCAACCCGTCGCAATAGGCCTCAAGCCGATCCTGGACGAGGCTTGCCGGGGCGCCGGGCAATCCTCGAACCTCCCAAAGAAATTCGCAATCCTTGGCGACGATGTTGCGCGCCGTTCCGCCGTGAATGACGCCGACGTGAATGGTGGAGAAGGGCGGATCGAAGCGCCCGCTCGGATCGCCTGTCGTGCGGAGCTCCTCGCCGAGGCGATCGAGTTCGCACACGAGTTTGCCGGCGATATGGACGGCGCTAACGCCGCGAGTGAGATTGGCCGAATGAATTTCGAAGCCGCGCACGCGCGTTACAAAAGTGGTCACGCTCTTATGCGCGTCGGCGACCTCCATCGACGTCGGCTCGCCGACGATGACCGCTGACGGGCGCGGCAGGTCGGCGCCAAACCGGGCGATGACGTCTAGCGGGCCGAGACAGGTGGTCTCCTCGTCATAACTCAAGAGAATGTGGATCGGGCGGGACAGCCGCGCCGCCCTGAACTCCGGGATCATCGCGAGACAAGCGGCGTCGAAGCCCTTCATGTCCACCGCGCCGCGCCCATAAAGACGCTTGTCGTCGCGCCGCAGCGTGAAGGGATCGGCGCCCCAGTTTTGCCCCGCGACCGGCACGACGTCGGTGTGGCCGGACAGTAGAACGCCCCCGTCGGCGTCGGGGCCGATCGTGATGAAAAGGGCGGCCTTGTCGCCAGTCGCGTTCGGCGCGCGCACGAAGCGAACGTCCTGTTCGCGCAGATAGGATTCGACGAAATCGATCAGCGGCAGATTCGACTTGGAGCTCACGGTGTCGAAAGCGACCAATCGGGAAAGCATGTCGGTCGCATTTTCAAGGCGATCCATCTCGCCTGCCTAATTCAAAGTCGGACGCGACAGCGGACTGTCGAGCGAGAAAGCGGGCACTTCGACGTCGAAGGTTTCGCCGGAATCGGTGACCATGCGATAGCTGCCCTGCATCATCCCCGAGGGCGTGGCGAGCGGGCAGCCGGAGGCGTAGCGAAACGTCTCTCCAGGCTCCAGCACCGGCTGTTCGCCGACGACGCCCGGCCCGCGCACTTCCTCGCGGCGGCCATTGGCGTCGATGACGATCCAGTGACGCGACAATAGCTGCACCCGAACGCGTCCGAGATTGGCGATCTCGATCGTGTAGGACCAGAAGTAGCGATCCTGATCAGGGTCCGAGCGGTCCGCCAGAAAGTCGGGAAGCGCCGTGACCTGTATGTCTCTTGTGATGGCGATGTACATGGGGAGCAAGATTAAAGCCGGCGCCAGCAAAGGGAAACGCCTTTGATTAGGCACTGCGGTCGGAGGCCGCGACACTAGCCCAATCCACCACTTGTTACTCAAATGTTACACTTCGGGCTTTTTTGGCGCGGCGAGCCCTGCGCGCCTATCCAAGAGGCGCGTAATTGTAAATATTAGACCTTCCGATTTGACTGGGATCAAAATGCGGCTCACCACGTTTCGCAATCTCCTGCTCGCGCTGGCCATGGTCGTTCAGACCGTCGCCGGCGGGGCCGGACTCGCGCGCGCCGCTTCGATCTCTCCTGAGGCGACGCTTTCATCCCAGTGTCACCACATGCGCGCAGGGGAGCAGCCTGCGCCCGACGACCAGCCTGGCCACCGGCACAACTGCCAGTCGTGTCTCTTGTGCGGCGAACCGCCGCCGGCCTGGGTTTCGCTGACCTCGGACGAGGTTATCGCGCTCGGCGAATATGCGCGGTTCGACGCGCCCGTATATGCCGAGTGGCCGCTCTCCGAGCGACAGTGGCGGGCGCATTGCGCGCGGGCGCCGCCGCTCACGCGCGGCTGAGGCCGGCCGCTGGGCGCGCAAGAGCGCGTCGCCGGTCCTCGATCTGCTGCGCTAAGCAGCCCCCCTACGTCTTTCATCCGCCTGCGCGTTGCCTTCAACGCTGCGCCGCTTCCTGTCCTGCCGACCGGCGTCGGCGTCCAAGGAACATCGTCATGATTCGTCGCTCTTGCCTCCTCGGAGGGGCCTCTTTCGCCGCACTCAGCCTGTTCGCCTCGGCCGCCGATGCGCAGCAGGCGCTGCCCACCATCAACGTCGGCGGCGCGCGCGCCGCCCCCCGGCCGGGTCCCGTGGGTCGCCCGACCGGCGGAGCGGGACGCGTCACCACCGCGACGCCGACGCCGGGGACCGGGTCCGGGACCGGGACCGGGGCGGCGGATCGTTACGCGGAGCCCAAGCCCGCGCCGTTCAGCCGCACATTGCCTGCGAATATTCCGGCTGTGGTCGAGAGCAGGACGCGGGCGCAGATTCTTCGATCCACCAATATCATGACCTCGGCCGACGCGTTCCGGTACATGCCATCGATCTGGGTGCGCGAGCGTTATATTGGCGACCGCAATGCGATCGTTTCGACCCGCACCTCAGGCACGATTCAGAGCGCGCTAACGCTTGTCTATGCCGACACAATTCTTCTCTCCAATTTGCTCGGCAACAGCTTCAATTTTCCGCCACGGTGGGGCATGGTCTCGCCGGAGGAAATCTCCCGCATCGACGTGATGTACGGACCGTTTTCGGCGTTGTATCCAGGCAATTCAATCGGCGCCGTGCTGACGATGACGACGCGGATGCCGGACAATTTTGAGATCCATGCGTCAGGCACCGCCGCGGTGCAGCCGTTCAGCCTTTATAGCCGTAAGGAACTCAACCTCGGCGGCGTGACAAATGTGCTGATCGGCGACCGCATTAACGATTTTCGTTATTGGGTGGGATACGAGCATTTGGACAACCAAGGTCAGACGCAGACCTTTCCCGGAAATATTCTCGTGCCTCAGCCGTTGCAGGGCAATCCTCCCGCCCCTCGCAACGACCCTCGATTTTTTGGCGGTCACGTCGATTTCAATCAGGAGGGCGTCCCGCGCGTGATCACCGGTGCGGCTGGCGCCGATTACGTCCAGACCGACATGGCCAAAGTCAAAGTTTCGTACGACGTCGCCCCGCTCGTCCGCGCGAAATATCAAATCGGCTTCTGGTCGTTAAATAACGACACCAGCGTCGAAAGCTTCATTCGCGACAAGAATGGGATGCCGATTTACAATACTCAGAGCGGCCGCATCCAGTTGGGGCCTTTCTTCGTCACGCCAGGCGGCGTCAATCCTAGTCACGGGGCGGCGAGCCATGTGATGCAGGGGCTGGAGCTCCGCCAGGACACGGGCGGAGTCTTCGACTACGATCTGTCAGCCAGCTCGTACAATTTTGTGCGCGATTTCAGTAACGGCGCGCAGTCGTATGGGCCCCGCGTCAACGCCGCCGGCACAGCATACAACTTCGATCCCAGAGGTCTGAACGCCAACAACGGCGGAACTTACTGGCGCACCGGCGACGCGCGCGCCATCTGGCGTGTGCCATACGACCTGCTCGGCAAGCATGAAGTCTCGTTTGGCGCCCACGGCGACGTCTATTCGCTCAATACCCTTCAGACGAGCACCGTTTCCTGGCCAAATAACTACTATCTTGGCATTCAAGCGTTTAACACGGGCAAGACCGAGACTAAGGGCGTTTACGTTCAGGAGGTCTGGAAGCCGCTGCCGGATTGGAAGTTCACGGCGGGCGGGCGCGGAGAATGGTGGCGCGCCTTTAACGGGATGAACTCTACCGGCGGCTTGAACGTTACGAGCCAGTTTTCTCCAGGTCTCGTATCGCTAGGTCCCGCGCCGGCGGCAGTGACTTATTTTCCTGACTCTTACAAAGGAGCCTTTTCCCCGAAGGCGGCGCTAGAATATCAATTCACGCCGGAATTCAAACTACGCGGCTCGATCGCGCGCGCCTATCGTTTTCCGACCGTCTCCGAGCTGTTTCAGGCTCTCAGGGGTCCAAGTTCGCAGCTCATCAATAATCCCAATCTTCAGCCGGAAAACTGCACCTGCTACGATCTAACCGGCGAATATCGAACGGTCGACGCTTTCCGCGGGGCCATTGGCTTGTTCAACCCGCGCATCAGCCTTTTCATGGACGATCGCTGGAACGCCATCGTCAGCCAGAGCGCGATCAACGGAGCCGGCATCATCGTCACGCAGAACGCGAATATGGATAAGGTGCGCTTCCGCGGCGTCGAAGCCGTCACGGACATGAAGGACATTCTCATTCCCGGCTTGGACTTCAATGGCGGCGTCACCTTCACTGACGCGAAAATACAAACGAATCTATCGAGTGGCGACTTTACAGGCGCGCGCTACCTGCTGGCGAACGGCAACGTCAATCCGCTATCGGCGACAGTCCCTTCCGCGCTCTATGGCGGTCGTCAGTTTCCCCGTGTGCCGCGGATCCGCTTCCGCGGCGTCGTGACCTACACGCCCAATCCGGACATGTCCTTCGCGCTCGGCGCGCGATATTCCTCCCCCGCGTTCGTCACCTTTGCGAACACCGACTTCAACCATAACAATTACGGCAGTGTGGACAGTGAAATCCTCGTTTTCGATATGAAGGCGAGATACCGGCTTGAGCCGCATTGGTGGCTGTCTGTCGGCGTCAATAACATCGGCCGCTGGAAGGCCTATGTTAACCCCAATCCCTATCCGCAGCGAACGTTCTTCATCGCCTTGAATTACCACTTCGGCGGTCCCGAAGATGTCGTGACGGTTGACCGGGGTGGTTCCGGAGGGACTTCTGCGGTCAGGTGAACCTTCAGAACGATCGGGGAATGCCGTCGTCCTGCTGAGACGCTTTGCCGCGGCGCGCCGGCCGCCTCCAAGATTAACTTGTCGCGGCCCTCGCTTTTTGCTTACATCGTGGTGCGCATGTGAATTCCGCATGCGCGCCGACTCCTGGGCTTAAGATTTAATGCGTCGCAACTGGCTGACAGTTCTGCTGTTCGCGCTCGCGCTGGCCGTTCAGGCCTTCGCGCCTGCGGCGGCGCATGTCGCGACGCGAATGGGCGCCGGCGACTTCCTCAGCGAATTTTGCGTGACCGATGTCGCCTCGAGCGACCAATCGCAGGCGCCGGACCACGCGAAGGGCCACCGGGACGTCTGTCTGTTTTGTCAAAACCATTGCGATGGCGTTGCGCCGCTTGCCGCGCGCGTCATTTTTCTTGGCAAGGCGCCCGTCCAATGGACAGCGCTTGATTGGACGGTGGCGGACCGCGCCCTGCCGACCCCCCCGCTGGATTATTCAAGACAGGCCCGAGCGCCGCCAGCCAACTCCTGATCCTTCGCAGACTGTCGCGTCGCTTTGCGCGCAGCCCGGACTCCGGGCGCGCACAGCATGGGGCGCAGCTTAAGGACAACGCCGCATCAAAGCGGCGGATCGGGAGTAAGCCCATGTTTCGCAAACGTAAGCCGAGCGGCAAGGAAAGCGTCGTCGCCGGCGCGACGCTCGAATCTCTCATCGAGGGCGAGCGCGCGCAGCCGGGTCATGCGCCCGGCATGGCGGCGCTCGCCGCCATCGTGCCGTCGACGCCGCTCTGGCGCGGCAATGACCAGCGCGTCATTCGCCTCATCGACCTCGAACGCCGCGCGAGATTTTCGCGGCCTTTGACCGACGCGACCTAAATCGATGTCGCCGTCGGCGTCCAGATTTGCGTCGCCGCCTCGCGCGGGCGCCGGGTTCGGCGCGACGCTGCTGTTTCTGGCGGCGTCGCTCTTCGCCGTCGCGCCGCTCGCGCGGGGCGTCGCCGAATCGGGCGTCGGCCGCCGCCTGGTCGCTCAACTCTTTATCTGTTTCGCGTCGGGGTCCTCCCAACCCGACGCGCTTGCGGGGCGGCTGGGCCCCAAAGACGATCGCTCCGCCTGCAACCTCTGCCAGGCGTTTTGCAGCGGTCTTGCGCCTCTTGCGGCGCGGCCCGGCCCGATCGGCGCGACGCCCGTCCCGAGCTTCAAGCTCGCGCGGACGGTGGCGGACTGCGTCGCGCCGACGCCCCGTCCCAGCCCAGCTCACCGCCCGCGCGCGCCGCCGGCGGCTTAGCTTGTGTGGCGAACGGCTCGCGTCGGCGTCGAACCTCTTCTCGCGCCGCCGCCGTGGGCCGCCGCGTCGATTTTTTCGCATTTCCGCAGCGAACGCTTCTCGAGGGCATACTGATGAACGAACTGATCACCGGCGTCGTGCTTGAGACGCTTAGCGCCATACTCGCCGCATCCTACTTCGTCGCCGAATGCGCGATGCAGGAAGCGAAAATTCCAGTCCGAAAAGAAAGACGGGCCAGCGCGCCGCGGTGATGCTCAGGCGCGCGCGGCGGCCCAAAGCCCCCGCGCGAGATCGTCGATGAGATCATCGGCGTCCTCGAGACCCACCGAAAGACGCAGCAGACCGTCGCCGATGCCGAGCGCGGCGCGCGCCTCCGGCGTCAGCCGCTGATGGGTCGTCGTCGCCGGGTGGGTGATGAGGCTTTTCGCGTCGCCGAGATTGTTTGAAATCTTGATCACGTCGAGCGCATTGGCGAGGCGGAAGGCGGCGGCCTTGCCGCCCGCCATATCGAAGCTCACTAGCGTGCCGCCCCCCGACATCTGGCGGCGCGCCAGATCGACCTGGGGGTGATCGGCGCGGAACGGATAAAGCACGCGGCTGACGGCCTTCTCTTCGGCCAGGAAGTCGGCGATCCTAGCGGCGCTTGCGGTCTGCTGGGCGACGCGCAGCGGCAAGGTTTCCAGCCCTTTAAGCATCACCCAGGCGTTGAACGGCGACATTGCCGGTCCGGTCTGGCGCAGAAAATTGTGGACGCTCTCTTCGATCAGCGCCTGCGAGGCCAAAATCACGCCGCCAAGACACCGGCCTTGGCCGTCGATGTGCTTGGTTGCCGAATAGACGACGACGTCGGCGCCGAAGTCGAAGGGCTTCTGCAACAGCGGCGTCGCGAAGACATTGTCGACGACGAGCTTTGCGCCGGCCTCATGCGCAATGTCGGCGATCGCCTTGAGGTCATAGACCTCAAGGCCCGGGTTGGTCGGGCTTTCGAGAAAGAACAGCTTCGTTTCAGGACGGACGGCCGCCTTCCATTGTTGGAGGTCGGCCCCGTCTACGAGCGTCGAAGGGATTCCCAGCCGCGGCAGCAGGTCCTCGACGACATAGAGGCAGGAGCCGAAAAGCGCGCGCGCCGAAACCACATGGTCGCCCGCCTTGAGCTGGGCGAGCAGGCTTGCGGTCACCGCCGCCATGCCGCTCGCCGTGGCGCGGGCGGCGTCGGCGCCCTCCAAAAGGCACATGCGCTGCTCGAACATCGCCACGGTCGGGTTCGAAAACCGCGAATAGATGAAGCCCGGCTCGTCGCCCTTGAAGCGCGCCTCGGCCGCCTCCATCGTCGGATAGACGAAGCTCTGCGTGAGGTAGAGCGCCTCCGACAGCTCGCCGAATGAAGAGCGCTGCGTCCCGCCATGCACGAGTTGCGTCGCGGGTTTGAGCGGCCTGCGCGGCGGGGCGTCGGCGGACATTGGTTCTCCCTTGGGCGCAGTCGCGCCATTCCCTTGATGCGCGCCGAATGGCGCAGCTGCGCAAAAAGCGGGGTTTCCTTGGGGAGACCCGGCCTTTTAGCGCGTTGTTTTTCGTGGCGGCAAGCCGGCCGGCTCAAATAACCACGTCGATCCGCAAAATTGCCGATCGGCCGGACTCTGTCAACAGACAGCCCGACCGACCCCTCCTAAGAGGAAGGATGTGGCGCCGCGAGCGACGCCACTTCGTTTTTGCGCAGCTAAGGAACGGCCGGCAGATTGATCGGCGTCACCACCCCTTGCGCAGCGGCGCTCTTCGTCATTCCGTTCTCGAAGATGTTCTTTGCGATCGCCCGGCCGATCGGCACGCCGCCTACATTGGACGAATCCGTGAGAATGTCGCTCGGGTTCGCGACGCTTTCGTCAATGCCGTCGAAGCGCCAGTGAACGCCCAGGTAGACCCGGCTCACGGAGTTGTCGAACATCGCTTGCAGCAGCGAGTCATAGTGGCGCCGGTGGAGCGCGCGATACGCGCCATCTTCGTTTATGGCGCGTCCGTCAAGCTCGTCGGATACAAGGTTGAAAGCGAGATTGTCGGCCGCGGTCGGGGCCACGCCAAAAAACCTGCGGGTAATTTCGAAACAGGCCGCGCCAAACGTCGCATGCCCAGAAGGATAGGCGGGGAACGGCGGCGTGAAACTGCGCTTTCCGGGCTCATTGGTCCGGGGCGCGCCGAGCGGAAGCCACCAAGGATCACAACGCCGATGGAGGTGATATGAAACAATGTCTCTGTTGTACCAGAAACTATTATCATATTCACGGATGCCGAGGATGGGCCGCCAAAACTGATAGCGATACTTCCAATACCAGGCGGCTATGCCTGCATCGCCCATCGCGACATTGATCAGCGCCAGTAGGCGCGCCGATGCGGCCGCACGATCCGATCCGGTGATATTGCGCGCGATGATGTCGCGCACGATCTGGTTATAAAGTCGCGGAGGCGTGCCGATCTGCGAAGCGCCGTCGTAGGCCCAGTAAAGGCCGACGATCGTTTCAAAAGGCGAGCGCTGACTTATGGTGACGCCTGGCGTGCCGGGGGTCGGAGTCTTACTACCCTTCACGCGGACTTCATCATGCGCTTTGTTATATGCGGCCGCGCGCGGCACGGGATGCGCGGCCTGCGGCGGGATCGCGGCCGCCGAGAAGAGCGTGACGGCGCCCCATTTCGGTCCGAGCAGCCCCTGGGTGAAATCGGTGGGATCTTCGCGATGGCGCCAATAGGCGTCGATTGGATCGACCCCGCCGGAATCTGCCGATCCATCGTTTTTGCGGGCCGCCACAATCGATGCGCCGACCTTGAAGCCGAAGTCGAAAGCGGGATTGCCGGCGCCGAACTGAAATCCTCGCAACATGTCGTCCACGAGCGTGCGGAAATCGGGGTAAAG
The DNA here is from genome assembly GCF_021731785.1 of Methylocystis sp. Taxonomy (GTDB): domain Bacteria; phylum Pseudomonadota; class Alphaproteobacteria; order Rhizobiales; family Beijerinckiaceae; genus Methylocystis. The sequence continues at coordinate 112,272 of NZ_JAKFWS010000012.1, read as the reverse complement.
CGCGGTCAATGTCGCGGCTGCGGCGCCAGAAACGGCTGCGCCTTCATTGTCGGCGCTCCACGGCTGGGGAGCGTGTGGCGCGACATTGGAATATGCGTTGATCGCGCCGGACAAACCTGCGAGCGCCGAGCCAATCGGCGGCCGCCCGGTCAGCCCGAAAAAAGCGTCATGCATCGCTAGGTGAATGATGGCCAGGGCGCGAGAACTTGCCGTTGGACCGCGGTTGTTCTTAGCGTTCATCCTGCCCGTGTGATCGCGCCGATTCATCTCCAAAGCGACTGCGTTCCAAAGCATTACGTAATCGCGCATAATGCTGCCTCCCGAAAGTTAGAAATCGAACGGTAATCACGCTCGTTTGAAATGATGTTGCGCGCTTCGCGCACAGGGCGCGTCATGCGAATGAATGATCGTTATGCTTTTAGGCTTGTCGATTGCGGAGTAAGCTCCCGCCATTTCACGAAACACGGCTAGGACAAAAATGAACGCGCCCGCCGCGCCAATCGAAGATCGCGCGAATCAAACTCTCGTCACGGCCGCCGCCGGCGTGCTCTCCAGCCGGCAGATTCAGGCGATGGCCGACGCCGGCCAAATCCGCCTTGTGGCGCCTTTGGCGCATGGGCAGATTCAGCCGGCCAGTCTCGATCTGCGGCTCGGCGCCAAGGCTTACCGCGTGCGCGCGAGCTTTCTGCCCGGCAAGCATCGCAGCGTCGACGAACTCCTCTCCGCGCTGAAATATGACGAGATGTCGCTGGAGGGCGAGGGCGCCATTCTCGAGCGCGGCTGCTTCTATGTCGTGCCGCTGATGGAAAGCCTCGCGCTTGATGATTCTGTCGTCGGCGCCGCCAATCCGAAAAGCTCGACGGGGCGTCTCGACATTTTCACGCGGCTGATCACGGATCGCGGCGACCGCTTCGACGAGGTCGCGACCGGATATTGCGGGCCGCTCTACGCGGAAGTATCGCCGCGCAGCTTTTCGGTGCGCGCGCGCATGGGGTCGCGGCTCAATCAATTGCGTTTTCGCGGCCAAGCGCCCGGCGAAACTCTAAGCGGCGCGTTGGGCGATGCGGCGCTAGCGGCTTTGCACAAGAAGTCGCCGCTCGTCGACGGCCCGCTCAATCTGCGCGACGGCGTCGTGCTGCGTGTTGCGCTCGACGCGGACGCCTTCGGCGGCGTCATCGGCTATCGCGCGCAGAAGCACACCGACGTGATCGATGTAGATCGCATCGGCGCCTATCGCATCGACGACTACTGGGACCGCTTGCCGTCGCGCGACGGAAGGCTGATCCTCGATCCCGGCGACTTCTACATTCTCGCGTCCCGTGAGCGACTTGCCATTCCGCCCGATCTCGCCGCCGAAATGGCGCCGATGGACGCTGCGATCGGCGAGTTTCGGGTGCATTACGCCGGTTTCTTCGATCCAGGCTTCGGCGCCGGCGCGGACGGGCGACCGTGCGCCCGCGCCGTTCTTGAAGTCCGCTCGCGTGAAGTGCCCTTCATCCTCGAAGACGGCCAGTTCATCGGCCGCCTCGTCTATGAACGTATGGCCGAAACCCCAGAGGCGCTTTACGGCCAAAGCGGCGTATCGAATTATCAGGGGCAGGGGCTCAAGCTCTCGAAACATTTCATGATGGAGTGATCTGATGCGCAACGCGCATATTGGCGGCGCGCTCTTCGCGCTTTCACTCACGACAATCGTCGCCGCCGAAGAGATCGGCGCATCGAGCCCGACGTTCTGGTCGGTTCCGCAAGTCGACGCTCTTCCCTACGACGCCCGCAGCCGGCTCATCCGCAAGGGGCGCGATCTCATCACCGCGACATACTCCCATATCGGTCCGGACATGCCCGACCCCGCGCAGCGCTTTGCGGGCAATAATCTTGCCTGCGGCAACTGCCATCTCGATGCCGGCGTGAAGAAATTCGGCCTGCCGCTCTTTGGGCTCGCCGAGGACTTTCCCGCCTATAGCGCGCGCACGGGCGCCGAGATCACGCTACAGGAGCGCATCAACTCCTGCATGACGCGCAGCATGAACGGCCGGCCTTTGCCGGCGTCTTCCGAACCGATGCGCGCCATCGTCGCCTATATCCAGTTTCTGTCGAAGGGCGTGCGCAAGGATGAGAAGCTTTCGGGACTCGGCGCTGGAACGATGCCGGAACTCGATCGCGCCGCGGCTCCCGCGCGCGGACGCGACATCTACCAGTCGCGCTGCATCGGCTGCCATAACGTCGACGGCGCCGGCGTGCAGAACAGCCTACCCGGTCATGGCGCCGGCTACGCCTTTCCGCCGCTCTGGGGATCGGACAGTTTCAACGACGGCGCCGGCATGGCGCGGCTGATCACGGCGGCGAATTTCATCCATTCCAACATGCCGGACGGCGTCGATTATCTGCATCCACGGCTCTTGCCAGAAGAGGCTTGGGACGTCGCGGCGCTGATGATCTCAAAGCCGCGGCCGCATCGCGCCGGGTTGGAAAAGGATTTTCCCGACCTTTTGAAAAAGCCGATCGATACGCCTTACGGTCCCTACGCCGACGGCTTTTCTGAGCAGCAGCATAAATTTGGGCCTTATGGGCCAATTCGCGCGAAGCTGAAGGAAATCGAGAAGGAAAGGGGGGAAGTGCGCAATCCAAACAGCGGGCGGTGAATTAGATTTTACCCGCCCCGGCGCTCGGCGCTGACCCTTCCTTTTCAGGAGAGGGTACGTGCGGCGGACCTAGATTATACCCTTCCCTTTTTGATGGCCGCTTTTCGCTGCAAGCGCCGCTTCAAGATAATCTGCGAGCCGCGAAAGAAGGTCGGCGCAATCGCCCTCATAACTCGAGCCGTGCATCACTGCGAGGCGACGGGGCTCGAGCGTCGCAAGCATGCGAATCGTCGGGCCTGTCGCCGGCGTCAGCGAGGTGGCCTGAAATGCGTCCTCCGCCGCAATCGCGGCTTCGAGCACGCTTTCCGTGACGAGCGCCGGCCCTTGGCCGATCTGCGTGAAGAGATCGCCGCAAAAGAGGGTGCGGGTGGTCTCCTCATAGATCAGCCCCGATTCCCACGCATGCGGAACATGCGGCGTATCGATGTAGCGCGCGCGCCTTCCGCCGATGTCCATGGTCTCGCCGTCGGCGAGCGCGCGCGGCGGCCGGTCGGCGAGATCGTTGAGCGACACCATGCAGGCCGTTTGGCCGTGAACCACTTGCGCCCGCGGTGCAGCAGCGAGCCAGAGATTCATTGCGCCGCATTCATCGGCTTCGACGTGGCCGAAAGAAATCCAGCGCAGCCGCTCAATCGGCATGATCGCGCCGAACGTCTTCGATACCAGCGGAAACAGCGAACGTGGGCCGCAATGAAAAAGGAGCGGCTCATCCGCGTCGATAAGGAACTGGTTAAAGGTGAAACCGGCCGGGGCGGCGATCTCCGGCGCAAAAGTCGAAAAGCGATAGATGCGTTCAGCGATTTCGTCGACCTTCGTTTCCATGCTTAACCTCAGATGCTGATCGCCTTCTATATCCCGCTCGACTTCGACGAGAAATTGAAGCCTTCGACGAGCATCGTCGGCGCCGCCGGCGCGCCGCCTTCGCCCGCCGCGCGCCAGGTCCGGCGCGTTGGACCGAGCGCCTTAATGTTGGCGAAGAGCTCGCCCAGTCGCTGATTGAAGCGCATGTTGCGCATCGGCGCGACGATGCGCCCGTTTTCGATGAGAAAATTACCGTCCCGCGTGAGGCCGGTGAGCAGCAGGCTCTTGGGTTCGACGACATTGGTGTACCAAAACCTCGTCACCAGAACGCCACGCCGCACCGAGCGGACCATGTCGTCGATCGAAGCATCGCCGCCCGACATCACGAAGTTGCGCGCGAAAGGAATTGGCTCAGCGCCCGTCTTCTGCGCCCAGGCGCGCGACCGATAGAGCGTCGCAACAACGCCATTTTCAACGAAGGCGCGGGCGCGATGCGGCAGGCCTTCGAAGCCGACCGCGGCTTCCGGCGCCAAGGGATCGGCGGGATCGACCCGGATCGTGAGCTTTTCGTCGAACAGCTTTTCGCCGATCGGCGCGCCGCCGCCAGGACGCGCAAAGAAGCTTCTGCCCTCGTCCGCCGCGCGCGCCTCCATCGCTCTGATAAGCCAAAAGGCGAGTTCGGCCGTGGCGTCCGGCTCGAGAACCACCGTATAGGCGCCAGGTTCGAGATCGACAGGGGTTGCGTCATGCGCGCCCTTGGCGCAAGCGACGCGCGCGATTCGTTCGGCGTCGAGACGATCGGCGAAGAAGTGATGCGCGCCTGCCCAGCCCGACCAGGCGTCGGCGCGATTGCGCGCCGTCGCTGATAAATCGATCTCGCTACGCCGCTCATAGGCGAAGAGGCCTGCGCTTGTGGCGAAGGCGCCGAACCGCCTTGCGGTCGTCGCGCAGCCGAAGGTGTCGACGCCGATTCGGGCGCCTTCCTCGATGACCCGCGCCGAGGCGTCGGCGAGCGCGTCGAGGCGCAAGTTCGCGGTCGCCTCGTCATAGCGGTTGGAGAAGCCGTAATTCTGCGGGCCGAGCGGCCCGACATAATCGGGATCAACAGGCAACATGCGCGCGATCTCTTCCGAGCGCGCGACAGCGGTCGCCAGCGCCTCGTCGTCGAAACGGGAGATGCTGCAGGCGCCGATGCGCCCGCCAATATGTGACGAGATGCGCAGATTGGCTTCCGCGCTCGCAAGATTGGTCGTGGCGCCGCCGCGCGCGAAGCGCAGACTGTGGTCCAAGCCGCCCTGAATCTGCACGGTGCAGGCGTCGGCTTTGGAGCGCGCAAGAACCTTGTCGGCGATCGACTTTGCGTCGTCTGAAGAAAGAAACATGCGCTATGCGTCGTCGCTCGTATTCAGCACGCGCACGTTGCGAAAGAGCGCCGGTGGGCTGCCATGCGAGACCGGAGCCAGCTGCACTGGCTCGGCCTTGCCGCAGGTGAAGGTGCCGTCGAGATGATAGGCGCTCGCGTCGCACAGGCCTGATAGAGAATTCCAGAATTGCGTGGTGCGCCCCTGATAGGCGCCATCGCGCAGCAGAGCGCCAAGCTTGCCGTTCTTGATCTCATAAAAGAGCTGTCCGCCGAACTGGAAATTGTCGCGCTGCTGATCGATGCTCCAACTGCCGGCCCCGACGACGTAGATTCCATTCTCTACGTCGCTGATGAGATCATTGAAGGCGCATTTCTGAGGGTTCGGCTTGAGAGAAATATTCGGCATGCGCTGAATCGGGAACGTCGTCGGGCTGTCCGCATAGGCGCAGCCGTTCGAATGCGACAGGCCGATGAGATGCGCCTGTCCCAGCGCCATCTGGAAATTCTTAAACACGCCTTCTTCGACGATGCAAAATTCGGCAGCCTCGGCAGGGGCCCCGTCGTCGTCATAGCCGATCGTGGCGAGCGCGCCGGGTTGGGCGCGGTCGGCGACGATCGTCATCAGCTTCGAGCCGAACCGCAATTCATTGAGCATATGGGGTTTGATGAAGCTCGTTCCGGCGAAATTCGCCTCCCAGCCGAGCACGCGATCGAGTTCGGTCGAATGGCCGACGGTCTCATGGATCGTCAGCCACAGATTCGTCGGGTCGATTACGACGTCGTAATCGCCCGGCGTCACCGTCTTGGCGTCAAGTTTCGCGCGCGCCTGTTCGCCCGCCTGCGCGGCCTCCTCGATCAGGCCGGCGCCGACGACATAGTCCCAGCCGGCCCCGCGCGCCGGCGTAAGGCAGTCGCGCGTCGCGAAACGGCCGCTCGCGCGATCGATGGCGGTCGCTTGAAAGTTCGGCGCGACGCGCGTGCGCGTCTGATGAATTCGGCTGCCAAGGCTGTTGGCGAAGAATCGCTCTTCGCAGGCCGCCGAGAGCGACGCCGAACAAAAATCCGCGCCATGATCGCGCGCGCTGGCGATGATCGAAAGCAGCAGGTCGGCTTTTTCGCCAGGGGGCACGTCGAATGGGTCGACGCCCATGGGCATGATCCATTCGGCCTCACGGGCGGGCAGGCGCTCGAGCTCGATCGGCTGGAATTGTATCCGCTTCACGGCGCGGGCGTTCTCCAGCGCCCGCTCGACGCCGTTGCGCAGACTGAGCGGATCGAGCCGGCGCGCGCCATAAAATCCCCAGCAGCCGTCGAGCAGCACGCGCAGGCCAAACCCCTGCGAGGCGCGCTCGTCGAAACTCTCCAGCCGGTCGTCCTTGGCGAAGGCGTATTCGCGCCGCGTTTCGCCGATCCTGAGGTCGGCGTAGTCGGCGCCGCTTTGCCGCGCGGCGGTGAGCGCAAGATCGGCGAGATCGTAGAGCAGCGCGCGGTCGAGCGCAAAGGCGCTACGGCTCCGGCAAGAGGAATCCAACGGTGAATGCGTGGCGGCCGCCGCCATGTGTCGCTCCAGACTGCCCCGAATATGTTGGGCGCTTCAGCCGGGATTTGCAATCGCTGCGTTACGGGTTCGCTTCGCCGCGCCAACCGCAGTCGGCGAGCGCATCTGACATATGTGTGGGCGGCGCGGCGACAGCTTCGACGGGCGGCTTGCCGTCCTGCATCGGTACGCTCACTGCGCGCGCATGAAGATGTAGCGGCCCTGAATTCTCGCGTCGACCTGAGCCATAGATCGGATCGCCGAGAATCGGCCAGCCCATCGCTTGCGCATGCACGCGAATTTGGTGCGTGCGGCCGGTGTGTGGTGCAAATTCGATCATGGCCAGCCCTCCGTCGGCGCTTCTGCCAAGCACGCGCCAGGATGTGCGCGCCGGCAAGCCAAGTGGGTCCGGCCGCATCCACCAGCCGCGCGCTGCGTCAAGCCGTCCGAGCGCTAGGTCGATCTCGCCTTGCTCGCCCGCCGGCGCGCCCTCCACCACCGCCCAATAGGTCTTGCCCACGCGGCCAGCTTTGAACAGGCTGCCGAGACGTTCCAGCGCTTTGCGATGGCGCCCGAGAACGAGGCAGCCGGAGGTGTCCTTGTCGAGCCGGTGCGCCAATGCTGGCGGTCGCGGCAGGCCGAAGCGGAGCTGATCGAAGGCGTCTTCAAGACTCGGGCCGCCTTTCGGGCCGCGATGCACGGCGACGCCCGCCGGCTTGTCGATGATCAGCATCAGCCCGTCACGGTGAAGCAGGCGAGAGAGGAGGTCCATGACCGGCTTATAGCAGGGCGACGCGATAAAGAGCGCTAGGTACCCGCCCGCTTGTCCTTTCCGAGCGAAACCGCGCCGCCGATAAACGCGCCATATTTGTGGAAATATTCGTCGGTCAGATGCACGCCGTCGGCGGTGTAGCGCCGCTCGTTTCCCTCGTATCTGTCGATGAAATCGTCATATTCGATCACGTTGAGTTCGGGATGGTCGCGCCAAAGCGCGACCCGATAGAGGTCGTTCACCTGCAGCTGGCACTCATCATAGAAGCAGCTCAATATGGAGCGCTTGACGGCGCTGTAGAGATTGGGCGGTTTGAATCTGCGCTCGTTGACGCGCGGGATCGAAATGATTTCAACGTCATCGACGTCGGAGAAATACTCGACGAGCTTTTTCGTATATTCGACATAGGCCGATGCGCCGACGTGCTGGATTTCATCATTGACGCCGTTCATGAGAACGACTTTGTCGGGCGTCTTATCCGCAAAAAGGCGATAGAGGTTCTCTCTTGGAAATTTCTCGCGTAGTTCAGAATAGAGCAACCGCGAGTTTCGGCCCGCAAAGCCGATGCTGCAGGCTTTGACGCCGCGACCTTGAAGCCGCTCGGAAACGGCGCGCGGCAGTTCGGGCAGCAGCTTGCCGTCGGAGGCCCAGGACTCGCCGACGACAAGGATGTTGTAGTCGCCGTCGCCGCCGTTGACCGTCGCGCAGTCAACCGAGGGCTCATCCGAGCGCTTGAGGCTGAGAAGCGATAGACCGCCTGTGACGGCCAGAACAAACGCCAGTCTCTGCGCGCCCGGGAACATGGGGCACCCATAGCCCGCTGACTGGACTCGCGCAAATTTCGCGACGTGGCGTGGTTGGTCGGCTTCGCGCCGGGCCGTCCGAACCTTCCTAAAGCGCCCAGATCAGACCGCGGTTTGACGGAATCGCGCGCGGGCGGACAAATTCATCGATCTCAAAAGGCTGGGGCGCGCTCTATGCGAAATGCCCAGGTCCTCGGTTTCGCAGCGCGCTCGATGCGATCGCCGACATGACGCCCGCGGGCGCCGCCAGAGGCGGCGGCGAAGGAGTCAGAAGCCGGCCGGACACCCAGGCGGCCCGCAATTTATTGATCGGCCGATCGAACAGGCACCAGATCAGGTAGGACGCGACGAGGATGATGACGAATGCCTCGGAGCAGAGCAGAATTCGATCAGTGTAGGACCCTTCGCCGGTTTTGAGCGCGCCGATCACCGACCAATGCAGCAGATAGAAAATATAGGAGAGTTCGCCGAACATTCTGTCGGTCGAAGCGCTCGGCTGCCGCGTCGTGTAGAGCGCCCAGGGCGTCATCATCACCGCGATCAAAAGATTCGTCTTATCGCTGAAGGCGAGCAGCTCTTGCTTTTCGCCGAGCATAATGTCCTTGGCGAAGATCAGCGAGCAGAGGAATATCGTCGCGAGCGTCGTGAACAACGCGCGATAGGCGAAGCCGCGATCGGGCTTCAATTCGTGGCTCGCCGCCGCGACGCCGATTCCAAAAAACAAAAGGAAAGGCGCAACCGTGGCGGATCCGCCGAGCCAAGGCGCGCCGGCCGAGATCAGAAGGCAAATCAGCAACAGATGGATGTTCTTTGAAATGAGAAAAATGATCGCCGGCGCGATAAGATAGAACTGCAATTCCACGTCCAGCGACCAGCCGGGAATGTTCGCCTGGAACGGCAGCGTGCTGTAGCCGAGGATCATGATGTTGGAGAAGAGCTGATGAATCAGCCCGCCGAAGGCGACGGGCGCGTCGCCGCGCCAGAGCAGCAGCGCCCAGGCGATCGCAGAACAGAGAGCGAAAACCGGCGCGATGCGCCACACGCGCGAAACGAGGTAGGTAAAATAGGCCGACGTCGTTCTCGAATAGGTGTTCTTCCACATCGCCGCGACCCAGTAGCCGCTCAGCACGAAAAAAATCAGCACGGCCGACATACCGAGGTTGAAACTGGTCGTGTGGTGAAGAAAGACGGCGAAGGCTAAAGTCAGCCGCAACGCTCCCGGAGACGCGAATCTATCCGTTCCCATCGCCATTGCCGCTCCGATTCTTGGGGGAGGTTTCATGACTAAGCGCCGTCGAGATTATCTCGATCAAGCGTGCGGAATATTGTGGCATGAGGTCGCGGGAGGCTGTGGCGCGCCGCGGCATTCGGTCGCGCATCGCAGCATGGCGGGCGCTGGCGCGTCGCGCATGGGCGGCTCGTCGCTTTGCGCGTCCGTGGTCTTGGCGTGTTTGGCATGTGTGATCTAATCGCTCAGTTCTAGCCAGGCTGAACAAGCGATCTGACGACGTTCGAAAATTTGCTCGCGAGGAACAATGGCGATTCTGTCTCCGACACCCAAGCTGCGCGTCACGGTGAATTTCGGCGTCGCGCGGCTCTACATCGACAATCCCGCCAAGCGAAACGCCTTCGACTTTGAGATGTGGCGCGCGCTGCCGTCGCTGATGCGAGACATCGACGCCGCCGAGGAGGCGCGCGTCCTTGTGATCAGCGGCGCGCCGGGCATGTCGTTTTGCGCCGGCGCCGACATCAGCGAATTCGCTACCTTGCGCGCGACAAGAGAAGGCGGGCGCGCTTATGAGAAAGCCAATGTCGAGGCTTTTGACGCGATTTCCAATCTGTCCAAGCCGACGATCGCGGCGGTGTCGGGATTCTGCATGGGCGGCGGCTTCGGAATCGCTGCGGCTTGCGATCTGCGAGTGGCCGATGCGCATGCGGTTTTTGCGATTCCGGCGGCGAAACTCGGCGTCGGCTATCCGCCGGCGGCGATGGCCTATGTCGTCGCCGCGGTCGGGCTGCAACTGGCGTTCGATCTCTTTTACACCGCGCGCCGCCTGACCGCCGCCGAAGCCCAAGAGCGCGGCTTCGTCAGCCGGCTGTCGGCCCCGGAAAGTTTCGAAGGGGGCGTGCATGCGCTCGCCGAAACGATCGCCGCCGGCGCGCCTCTGACCTTGCGCGCCGCCAAGGCGGCGATCCGCGCCGCGGGACGATTGCCGGGAGCGCCGTCGCATGAACAGTGCGAAGCTCTGGCGAGCGCCTGTTTCGACAGCGCCGACTATATGGAGGGACGCGTCGCCTTTCTCGAGAAGCGCGCGCCGAATTTTTCGGGGCGCTGAAGTCCTTCGGGTCTTGAAGCAGGCTGCGCGCGCTCTGGCGCATCATCATCGGTCCGCGCTCGCCTCGACTTCGAGGCTCTCCAGAATTTCGCCGGGCTTTCGCGTCAACACATCAAGCGCATTGACGCCTTTTGGGGCCACAATACGTAGATGCAAGCGCTTCGGCTTCTCGATATAGGCTGAAACCGCTTCGGCTAATCGTCTGGCGTTGGCGCCGGCGCCGACGAGCGTGGCGATCGCCGTCGCCGCGGCCTTGGCGTAATCGGTCCGCGCCTTGTCGACCGAAGTTTTCTGCTCTTTTGCTTCCAAAGCCAGCACGCGATCGACGAGACCACCGCCTTCGAGCGCGACATCGAGCGACTTGATCGACGTTGCGAGCGTCGCCGCGCGCGAAACAATTGGCGACGACGAGAATGCCGCGCTCGACACATTGCCGAAGAGCGCCGAGAGGCGCGCCGCGCCCATGTCCTTCGCGTCGATCGCGACAGGCCCTAACGCCGCTTCGGACGTCGTCTCGCGCCATTCGCCGGCGGCGAGTCCGGAGAGCGCAAGTTCGCGATAGCCCAGCGCCAGGAAATGCGCCGTCGTCTGCGTTTCGCCGCGTGCCGCGAGATCGACGACGAAATTGTCGATGCTGCCGGTGAATTTCGTCGGCGTCGTTTCAAGATAATTGCCGAATGTCGCGCTGGCGTTGTCGACGCTGAATTTAATTCGCGACGTTTCGCCGGTCTGGGGATCGGGCAAATCGGCGGCGGCGCCGTGCATATCGAAGCGCGCGAGCCTGGGATAGGCGCCGCCCTGCAAAACCGGGGCGAACTGCAATTCATTCAGCGTCAATCGCTTCACCCATAGATTGCCGCCGTCCGATGCGGCGAGCGAAAAATCTTCAATAAATATTTCCCCGGCGCCGGCGCCCGCAGCTTTGCGGATGCCAAAGCGCGCGATCTTCGACGTAAACGGCCTTGCCGCGGGGTCTCCTTTGCCGGTCGCGGCGACATTGTCGATGTCGATCGATGCGGCCTCAAAAGATTGGAGCGCGTCGAGGAGATCGCGCATCAGCGTGGCGTCGTCCTCTGGTTTCGCTACATCGAGCTTCTCCAATCGCTCGACGAGTTTACCAGCGGGCGTCTGCAGCGCGCGTCCGCGCGCGCCCGCAATCTTCAAGCGGCCTGTTGTCATGACCAGATTGGCGCCGGCATCTTCGAGACGCGTCGATTCGACGACTTCCTCGTCGACCAAAGGCGTCAACGGCGTGTCGGCCTCGTTGAGGGTTGCGCCGAGACGTGCGATCGCTGCGAAATCGACGCCTTTCGCGGCCGAGACGCCCCAATAAAGGCGCTGAACGCCGCCTTTTGCGGATTCGATCGTCTCTTCGCCGCCGTCGGCGCGCATGATCGCCGCACGCCCGGAAACGACATTCTCAAATTCCAGCTTGCGATAGGCGGCGCGCGCGACGCGCGACTCATTGCGGCTTTCGCTCGACATCGCCGGCACGGCGATTCGCCGCGCCGAAACCCGCGCGAGCCGCGCCGCGACATTCGCGTCGCCGTTCAAGAACAACGTGGCCAGTTCCGCGAACGGCAGGCCTGCGTCTTCAATTTCAATGTGCGGGATACGATAGGTCGTCGCGCCGATCGTGAAGACGATATTGTCGAGCGTCAGCGGTTTCTCGCCGGCGGCCCGCGAAGAAAAAGCGATGCTCGCGAGCGACAGCGACGTAACGACGCCGGCGACGATGGACCTGCGCATCGGAAAGCCCTGATGAGGCGGAGGCACAGGAGGTTGCATGGGGCGCTCTTAAGGTAAAGAGGCGCGTGCTTTCGTCGCAGCCGGAATTCGGCGCGGCGCGCCGAGTGGCGGCGCGGCGGCGGCGTGATAGAGAGACGGCATGCGTCGACTCCTGCTCCTGCGTCATGGCAAGGCCGACCGGCATTCAGCCGGCGGCGACCGCGAACGTCCGCTCGTCCGTCGAGGCATGGAGGACGCTCGCAGAATGGGCGAGTTCCTGCGCGACCAGGAATTTGCGCCGGACCTCGCCGTGGCCTCCAACGCCCGTCGGGCCAAGCAGACGCTCGATCGGGTGCTCGACTCCTTGCCACGCCATGTCACCCATCTGATCGAGAATACGATCTATCTTGCAACTGTCGATCATCTGGTCGAGATTTTGCGGCAGACTCCGGACAAGGTCGCGACGCTGCTCGCCGTCGGCCATAATCCTGGCTTCGCCGAGCTTGCGTATTGGCTCGCCGGCTCGGGCGAGGCGGATGAACTGGCGCTGATGCGCGCTAAATTCCCTACGGCGGCCCTGGCGGTGCTCGACTTCGAGATTGATCACTGGTCGGAGGTTCGCAAAGGCGGGGCCCGCCTCACGCGCTTCGTGACGCCGGGCATTCTGCGGGGCGAGGAGACCGAAGACCCCGACTGATTTGGTTCGCAACCCTTGGACGGACGGCCATGCTGATCGAAGCGCTCCTGACGATGCTGGCCGTTGCGGCGCCTCAAAAGCCGCCCGCCGTCTTCGCTGCGCCGGCCTCGGCGCTGGCTGCGGCGTCCAGCCCTGCCTATCGGCCGGAGGCGCGCGCCGTGGACAATTGGCGCGTCGAAAGCGCGCTGGCGCTGGAAATGGCGCCTGTCGCTGCAGTCCGCCGCGCGGTCGGCGCCGAGGAGGGCGAGCCGGCCCGCTGCGTCAAGCTCAATAATTACTGGTGCATCAAGAGCGCCGGGTGGAGCGGCGAAATCGCCGCCGATTCGGACGGCCATGTCGCTTTCGCCTCGGCGGAGGAGGGCGCCGCCGTCGCGGCGCTGCTGCTGCGCCGCTATTATGTCGACTACGGACGGCGCACCGCGCGGGCCATCGTCGAGCGCTGGGCGCCGGCGCAATGTTTCCTCGTCGGCGCCCTTGCCGGCATGCCGGCGTCGCGCGCGGGCATTGCGAGGATGCCGCCGCAGCGCATCGTGACGATGGGGCTCGCGCCGCGCGGCATTCGCAACACGCTGCGCGCCCGCTGGCTGGCGGCGCATGGTCGCGGCGGGGTCAACTCGAAGACGGCGCGGGCGCCTCTTCGAGCGCCGGTCGACCTGATGCCGGCGCCTTCGATAATGGCTGGAGTTTCCGAGCTTCCGGCGCGGCGCGAGAAGTTCGCCGAGCTGATCCGACCGGCGCCCCAGACGACCATCGCCGACCTGGCGCCGACGCCGGCGCCACGGCCGGCGCCCGACACGGGCGTTTCGAGCTGCGGCGGAGAACGCGCGCGGATCGCCAATTATGCGGCCAGCATCGCGCAGGGCGTCGTCGGAGGCCCCGACGAGGATCTGGGACTGTTCACCGCCGCCGGCCTGCCGACCGAAAATCTCGTCAAGGCGATGGCGAATATGGCGGCGGTCGAGATCGGTCCGGGGCGGCCCCGCGACGCGCTGATCCGCGTCGCCGTCGCGCAATTGCGACGGACGCTGGAGAAACCCGGCGACACCGGCTCCGTCACGCCGTCTGCCCCGTCGCAGACGCAGTCGACGCCAGCGGATCAGGAGCGCGCCATCAGCTCCAGCGCGAGGCCGTAGACTTTGGTGCGCGCCGGCTCGGGCAGGGTCTTGAGCACTTCGAAATAGGTCTGTCCGGCGCCGCACATCCGCGCGTCTTCAAGCGGCGGATCGGGCATCTTGCCGTCGAGCAGCGCGTCGATCTCGACCTTGCCGAGGCCCCGCGCCGTAAGCGCGTTCTCCAAAACGCGGAAGTCGGCTTCGGTCGGCGCGGCGCGTTCGATGTGTTTCGCCTGTCCGCTGACGATCGCCTCGAGCCCGGCGAGCGCCATGTCCGAGACGATCTGGCGGCGCGAGGCGGCGAATCGCTGGAAGTCGAGGTTGGTTGCGCCGTAAAGGAAGGCGACGCACATGCGCTTGTCTTCCCGCGCCACCGCCTGCAGCACTTCGAGCTGCTTTTCAAAGACGCGGGCGATGGGCTCCGGCTCGGCTTTCGCCGCGAGCGCGCCGTGCGAGGTTCGGATGCGGCGGACCGCCTCGGAAAGATAATAGTCGACGCTCTGCTCTTCCTTCGTCTTTGCGAGGCGGGCGGCGAAATCATTGATCGCCGCCTCGTAATCGGCCGTGAAGGTCTCGCGGAGGCGTGCGAAATAGCGGGCATAGTCCGGCGTCGAGGCGATAAGGGTTTCAATCTGCTGGCGCGCGCTTCCCTTGTCGATTGACGCGCCGGCGCTCGCCATATGCGGCGCCGGGTGGAGGGCCATCCACGTCAAGCCGACGCCGGCCCCAACCGCAACGAGCGCCGCAGCCGACAGCGCCAGAATTTTCTCCAGATACATCGCCGGCCTTTGCGTCTGCCCTTGAAAGCGCGAAGCTTAAAGCATTGCGCAGGCGGGCGGAAGCGCGGCTGTCGCTAGACGCGCTTTAGCAGCCGACGGAGCCGCGCGGTCTCGGCGCGATGGGCGACGAGCAAGCTGATATGCCGATTGAGATCGTAGCTCCAATGACCGCGCCGCGCCCGTTCGGCGCGCATCGCGCGCTCAAGTTCCTTGAGCGTCGCGCGCACCGCGTCCGGCGATTCGCTTGCGATGATTTCGGGCGACAGGCGATGGAATCGCGCCAGCGCGCTGGCGCGATCATAGCCCTTTAGCCCGGCAGCGAGCGCCGCGTCGAGGGCGACGCCGGCAGCTACTGCGAAGCGGGCGGAGCGGTCGTCTGGCTGTGAAATCGGCGTGCGCGTCATGGCTCATCCTCCATGACGTTAAGAATGCTCTCCCTCAAACGCATGAGGATAAGCATTTTATCCCTTAAATAGGAATATATTCCGAAATAGGCTACTGGCTTCACCCAAGCTGGAGGCATCGATGTTTCCCCGTCCCATGCCGATTCCGGGGCTCAGCGCCGCTGCGGCCGCCGCCGCTCAAAGCGAACCCTTCACCGATCTTTTTTCGTCGCGCCGCTCCCGGCCCTCGGTCGCTCGCGCCCGTCAGCTCGCCGTCGATCTCCACCATGTCGCGCTCGGCACCAGCGTTTCCGCCTGCGCCAGGGCTTTCGCGCGCGACCGCGCCACCGTTCGCCATGCCTGCGCGACGATCGAAGATCTGCGCGACGATCCGCTGTTCGACGCCGGCGCCGCCCGGCTCGAATTCGCGCTCGCCGCCCAGCGCGACATGATCTGCGCGCTCCTTGCGCAAGGCGGCGCGCAATGAAGAAGAACGCGAGAAACCCGGGAAGCGAGGAAACCGGCCGCGTCATGCGCCGACTTTTGCAGGCGCTCAGCGAGCCAGGGGCGCGCGCCGCGCACAGCGGGCTCGAAGCCTCGACGCTGGTCGTGCTCGCCGCGAGCGACGGCGTCACTGTCGTGCGCGCGCGATTTGCGGCGGCGGCCGGCGACGCCGCTCTCGCCGAAGGGCTCGTCCGATGGGAGGTCGAAGGCGAAGCGCGTCGGCTGGCGCTGACCGACGCCGGCCGCGCCCATCTTCGTCGATTATCCGCGCCCGAGATCGAGCAGGCCGAACCCTTTCGCGCGCAGCATGCATGCTATGCGCTGCGCCCGCTCGAAAAGGGCGCGCGTCCGACGCTCGTCAATGAAGCGGAAAGCCCGCTCGCCTGGCTCGCCCGGCGGAAGGACCGGGAAGGGCGATCCTTTCTCGACGCCGCGCAGCTTGAAGCCGGCGAGCGTTTCCGCCGCGATATCGAACAGGCGCAGCTATTGCAGCGCGTGACCGCGAATTGGGAGGCCTCGATCAACGCCACGCGCCGCGGCGCCGTCTCCGAGGTCGCGATCGATGCGCGCCGGCGCCTCGCGCGCGCCTTCGACGCCGTCGGACCTGAAATGGCGGGCCTCATGACCGACGTCTGCGGCTATCTGAAGGGCATGGAGATCGTCGAAAGCGAGCGCGGCTGGCCGCCACGTTCGGCGAAAGTCGTGCTCAGAATCGCGCTCGATCGACTGGCGCGCCATTACGGGCTTGCGGTCGAAGCGCGCGGCAACGACCGCGCCGAGGCGCTGCTGCATTGGGGCGCGGAGGATTACCGGCCGAGGATGTGAGGCCCAGTCCGTCATGGCCGGGCTTGTCCCGGCCATCCACGCCAAATTCAGGACTAATCGTGGATGCCCGGCCCAAGGCCGGGCATGACGCGATAGAGTTTGCCGCGCTACGCCGCCATCGCCTCGCGGGCTTCCCTCTTAATTCGCTCAACCATCGAGCGCAGGCCGTTGGCGCGCTGCGGCGTCAGATGTTCGGCGAGGCCCAGCTCCTTGAACAGCGGCGCGGCGTCGGTTTCGACGATTTCCTGCGCCGGCCGTCCCGAATAAAGCGCCAGCGTCAGCGCGACGAGGCCGCGCACGATATGCGCGTCGCTGTCGCCGCGAAACGAGAGCGTCGTGCGTCCCTCAGAATCGCGCGTGCGCGTCGTTTCGAGCCACACCTGGCTGGCGCAGCCGCGCACTTTGTTGGCGTCGGTATAGGCGTCTTTCGGCAGCGGCTCGAGCGTGCGGCCAAGCTCGATGAGATAGCGATAGCGGTCCTCCCACTCATCGAGCAGTTCGAAATTGCCGATGATCTCGTCGATCTGCATCTTGTCCCGCATCCTTCCGGCGAAGCCGCATTCTACCTCATTTCGGCGCCAGGCCGCGCCCTTTCCTTGGCGCGGGCCACGCCTTACATTTCCGCGCGATGACCGTCGGCGCGCCGCGCCGCTCTCCAGGAGTTTTATATGAGCGACTTTTCCCGTTGGCGCGCCGTGGCCGCCGCGATTTTTCTTAGCCTGGGTCTTTCGGGCTGCGGCTACAACACGATTCCGACGCTCGAAGAAAACGCCAAGGCGAAATGGTCGGACGTGCAGTCGCAATATCAGCGCCGCGCCGATCTCATTCCCAATCTGGTCGAAACCGTGAAGGGTTACGCCAGGCAGGAGAAGGACGTGCTGACCTCCGTCGTAGAAGCCCGCGCCAAGGCGACCTCAGTCAAGGTCGATGTAGGCTCGCTAACCGACCCCGAAAAGATGAAGCAGTTTCAGGAGGCGCAAAATCAGCTGACGGGCGCGCTCGGCCGGCTGATCGCGGTCAGCGAAGCCTATCCGGATCTGAAATCCAACCAGAACTTCCTCGCCCTGCAGTCGCAGCTTGAAGGCACCGAGAACCGCATCAATGTCGCGCGGCGCGACTACATCGAGGCGGTGCGGGAGTTCAACACCTCGCTGCGCACCTTCCCGACGCTTCTCTGGGCGAAGACCTTCTTCGCCGGAACCAAGCCGATGGCGGAGTTCGCGGCGGCCGGCGCGGCGCAATCGCCGCCGCAAGTGAAGTTTTGAGAATGGATGTCGGCGCGCCGAACGAAGACTTCAGCGCGTTTTCGGCTGAGGCTGAAGCGGTGTGGGCGCATATGCGCCGCGAAGCCGAGGAGGCGCTGCGACTCGATGCGTCGCTGACGCCGCTGATGCTCGGCGCGATCCTCAACCGAACATCGCTTGAAGAGGCGGTGGCGCATCGCATCGCCGCCAGGCTCGGCGCCTCGGCGATCGACGCTGAGACGATCGCCGACGCCTTCCTGCAGGCGGCGGCCGACGATGAGACGATCGCGGCGGGTTTCCGCGCCGATCTCGCCGCTTATGTCGAGCGCGATCCCGCCTGTGGGCGGCTGATCGAACCGCTGCTCTATTTCAAGGGATTCCATGCGATCCAGTCGGCGCGGCTCTCCCATGCGCTGTGGCGCGGGCGGCGACATGACTTCGCCTATTATATCCAGAGCCGCGCCTCCGACGCGCTTGCTGCCGATATCCATCCGGCCGCGCGCTTGGGCAAAGGGCTGTTCCTCGATCACGGCACGGGCTTCGTCGTCGGCGAGACGGCGGTCGTCGACGACAACGTTTCGATTCTGCACGGTGTGACGCTCGGCGGCACCGGCAAGGCCGCGGGCGACCGTCATCCCAAGGTCCGCTGCGGCGTGATGATCGGGGCGGGCGCCAAAATCCTTGGCAATATAGAAATCGGCGCCTGCTCGCGTATCGCCGCAGGCTCGGTGGTGCTGAAGTCGGTTCCGCCGAATTCGATCGTCGCCGGCGTTCCGGCGAAGGTGGTCGGGATCGAATCCCGCACCGAGCCGGCGCGCGACATGGACCAGCTGCTGCGCGGCCTCGCTTATGATTCATTCGATTACGTGATCTGACCCTGGGGCGCCCGGCCGAGGGCCGGCGCCCGGCCAAGGGTTGCGCAGGGCCGCGATTCTCCTGCTATGTGTCGCCCGAAAGGGCGGCCCGTTCCTAAAGGGCGCCGGACGGCGGCGGCCGCGGCAGGGGGATCGATGCTCGAGATAGCGGTCCAGATGGACCCGTTGGAGCGCATTAATTTTGCTGGCGATTCGTCCTTTGCGCTGATGCTGGAGGCAAAGCTCAGGGGACATCGCCTGTGGTTTTACACGCCCGATCGCTTGTCGCTCGAAGGCGATCGGCTGACGGCGCGCGCGCAGCGCATCGACGTTTTCGACGATGCCTCCCGCTATTACACGCTCGGCGAGGCGACCGAACTCGAACTCGGCGCCATGGACGTCGTGCTGCTGCGCCAAGACCCACCGTTCGATCTCGCCTATATTACCTCCACGCATTTTCTGGAGCGGCTCGCGCCGAAAACGCTCGTCGTCAACGACCCGGCGCATGTCCGCAACGCGCCTGAAAAAATCTTCGTGATGGAGTTTAGCGATCTGATGCCGCCGACGTTGATCACCCGCGACCGCGCGGCGATCGAGCGCTTTCGCGCCAAGCATGGCGAGATCGTCATGAAGCCGCTCTACGGCCATGGCGGCGCCGCGGTGTTCAAGGTCGGGCGCCGCGATCCGAACTTCGGTTCGCTCTTCGACATGTTCGCGACGACGTTTCGCGAACCTTGGGTCGTGCAGCGCTTCCTGCCGGAGATCGTGAAGGGCGACAAGCGCATCCTTCTCATCGACGGCGAGGCGATGGGCGCGATCAACCGCATTCCCGCCGATGACGACATCCGTTCGAATCTGGTGCGCGGCGGCGCCCCGGCGGCGTCAGAACTTGATACGAGAGAGAAGGAAATTTGCGCGCGGCTGGCGCCGGAACTCAAGCGCCGCGGATTGGTCTTCGTCGGCATCGACGTGATCGACGGCTGGCTCACTGAGATCAACGTGACCTCGCCGACCGGATTGCGCGCCTTAAAACGCGTCGGCGGGCCTGACCTCGCGCCGCCGCTGTTCGACGCCATCGAGAGGCGTCTGCGCGATCAGCGCGCATCGGGCCGGTCGCCGGACCTTGCGTCATGAACGAAGTCGCCCCGATCGGCGTTTTCGCCGGGCTTAATCCCAACGAGCAGTTTCGCGGTCTGCGAGAGGCGCTCGCGCCCGAGGTCGCGGCGATCTGCAAAAGAGAGCGCGGCCATGGGCGACGCACCGCGATTGTCGAATTGTTTCGCGCCGCCTTGGCGGAAGGACGCGAGATCGCTCGCGTGCGGCTCGAGGCGCGCGGCTCGGGACTGGCCTGTGCGAGATTGCTCTCCGCGCTCGAAGACGAGTTGATCGGCGCCATCTACGACTATGTCGTGCGCTATGTTTACGTCGTCGACAACCCGACCTTCGCCGAGCGTCTTGCCGTTGTCGCGGTCGGCGGCTATGGGCGCAGCGCGCTCGCGCCCGGCTCCGATATCGATCTTCTGTTTCTCGTCCCTTACAAACAGACGCCCTGGGGTGAGAGCGTCATCGAGGCGATCCTTTATATTCTTTGGGATCTGCGTCAGAAGGTCGGCCATGCGACGCGCTCCGTCGCCGAATGCATGCGTCAGGCCCGCGCCGACATGACCATTCGAACGACGCTGCTCGAAGCGCGCTGCATCCTCGGAAATGCCGAGCTGTTCAGCGAGTTCCGCGAGAGCTTCGACCGCGAGATCGCCCGTTTGGATACGCGCGAATTCGTCTCGGCCAAGCTCGCCGAACGCGATTCGCGCGTGATACGGGCCGGCGCGTCGCGCTATCTCGTCGAGCCGAACGTCAAGGAAGGCAAGGGCGGCCTGCGCGATCTCAATACGCTGTTCTGGATCGCCAAATATGTCTACCGCGTGCGCGAGCCGAACGAGCTTGTCGCCGCTGGCCTGTTTACCGCCGCGGAGCTCAGTCTCTTCGAACGTTGCGAAGAGTTTCTGTGGCGCGTGCGCTGTCATCTGCATTTCGCGACGGGACGCGCCGAAGAACGGCTGGCCTTCGACGTGCAAACGACGATCGCGAGGAGGCTCGGCTATCACGACCGCAGCGGACTGTCGCCGGTCGAGCGCTTCATGAAGCATTATTTTCTCGTCGCCAAGGAAGTTGGCGATCTCACGGCGATCGTCTGCGCGGCGCTCGAAGAAAAACAGGCGAAGCCGCGCGCCATTTTTGAGCGCTTCCTGCAGCCGTTCCGGCGCCGCCGCAGCCGCGCCCCGCAAGGCGATTTCATTGTCGATCACGATCGCATCAGCATCGTCGACGCCGACGTCTTCAAGCGCGATCCGGTCAACATCATCCGCCTCTTCTGGATGGCTGATCATCACGGCCTGCCGCTCCATCCCGACGCTTTGCGCGCGGTGACGCTGTCGTTGCGCCTGATCGACGCCAATTTGCGCGCCAACAAAGAGGCCAATCGGCTGTTTCTCGAAATCCTGCTGTCGCGCAACATGACCGAAATCACGCTGCGGCGGATGAACGAGTCCGGCGTGCTCGGGCGCTTCATCCCGGAATTCGGCAAAGTCGTCGCGATGATGCAGTTCAACATGTACCATCACTACACGGTCGACGAGCATCTGCTGCGCGCGGTCGGCGGATTGTCCGATCTAGAAGCCGGGCGCATGCCCGAACATCAACAACTCGTCGACGAAATCCTGCCGACCATCATCAACCGCAAGGTCCTTTATCTGGGTCTCTTCCTGCACGACATCGCCAAGGGCCGAAAGGAGGATCACTCCCGCGCCGGCATGGAGGTGGCGCGTACGCTGTGTCCGCGGTTGGGATTCACGCCCGGCGAGACCGAGTCCGTCGCCTGGCTGGTCGAACATCATTTGACCATGTCGAGTTTCGCGCAGAGCCGCGATCTCTCCGACCGCGTCACGATCGAGAATTTCGCCGCCATCGTTCAGACGATGGAGCGGCTGAAGATGCTGTTCGTTCTGACTGTCTGCGACATCAACGCCGTCGGGCCCGCCGTGCTCGACGCCTGGAAGGCGCAGCTGCTGCGCGTGCTCTATTGGGAGACCGAGGTCGTGCTCGGCGGCGGCCATTCGGCGGTCGATCGCAAGAGCCGCGTCGCGGCCGCGAAAGAGGAGTTGCGCGCGGCGCTCGCGGCGTGGAGCGACGACGAGTTCGACGTCTACGCCAAGCGCCACTATCCGGCCTATTGGCTCAAGGTCGACGTGACGCGCAAGGTCCGCCATGCGGAGCTGCTTCGCCAGATGAACGGCGCGCTGGCGCCGCTGGCGACCGCGGTCGAACTCGACAGGACGCGGGGCGCCGTAGAATTGACCGTCGTCGCGCCAGATAACCCGCGCGTGCTGTCGATCATCGCCGGCGGCTGCGCAGCGGGCGGCGCCAATATCGTCGACGCGCATATCTTCACCACGGTGGACGGCCTGGCGCTCGACACGATCTTCTTCTCGCGCGCCTTCGGCCAGGATGAAGACGAGATGCGTCGCGCCCGACGTATCGCCGACCTTATCGCCAGAGCGCTGCGCGGCGAGGTTGTCGTGTCCGAAGAATTGAAGGCGCGCGCGAAAGCGCGCCTGCCGACCGACGCCTTCTCGGTCGCGCCGGAGGTTGTCGTCGATAACAGCCTCTCCAATGTCTACACGGTGATCGAGGTCTCGGGATTGGACCGCGAAGGGCTCCTTTTCGAGCTGACCAACGCGATCTCTAGGCTCAACCTCAATATCGCTTCGGCGCATATCGTGACCTTCGGCGAGCGCGCCGTCGACGCCTTCTACGTGACCGACTTGACCGGCGCGAAAATCGCCTCGCCGCAGCGTCAAGCGGCGATCAAGCGCCAGCTCCTGGATGTGTTTGGCGGCCAGGGCGCCCGCGGCCAGAAAACGCCCGCGGCCGCAGCGACTTGATTTTGGCGTTTCGCGCGCAGATATCGGGGCCTTTACGAGAACGATGGTGACAGCATGAGCGATCCAATGAATGCGGACAAAAAGGCTGACGCGAAGAAAAATCAAGGCGCAGCGGAGCCCTCGTCCCTGTCGCAGCCCTCGGCGGAATCCGACATTGCGCAGCCGGAACCTTTCACCGAACTCGAAAATCTTTACGCGGAAAATGCCGGCTTGAAGGACAAGCTGCTGCGCGCGCTGGCCGAAGTCGAGAATGTGCGTCGCCGCGCCGAGCGCGAGGTCGCCGACGCGAAAGCCTATGGCGTCGCCAATTTCGCGCGCGAGATGCTGTCATTTGTCGACAATTTGCGCCGCGCGGTCGAGAGCGTGCCCGAGGGGTCGCGCGCCGACCCGGCGGTGGCGTCGCTCGTCGAAGGCGTCGAGGTGATGGAGCGCGATTTTCTAGCGCGGCTCGCGCGCTTCGGCGTCAAGAAGATCGAAGCGCACGGCGCGCGTTTCGATCCCAATCAGCATGAAGCGCTGTTCGAAATCCCCGACGAGACGCAGCCTGCGGGCGCTGTGGCTCAGGTCGTTGAGCAAGGCTATATGATCGGCGAACGCGTGCTGCGGCCGGCCAAGGTCGGCGTGACGCGCAGCGGATCGAAGCCGTCCTGACGCTGGGGGACGGCATGGACGAACCCGCGACGGCGTCAAAGCCCCAGGAAACCGGCGTGGTCGCGGCGGCTGTGTATCATGGCGGCCGCAAGATCGCCGACATCGAGATCGACGAGGCCGGCGAGTGGGCCAAGCGCGAGGGCCATGTCGTCTGGATCGGCCTCTACGAGCCGTCGAAGGCGCTGCTCGAGCGCGTTGGGCGCCAGTTCGCGCTGCATCAGCTCGCGATCGAGGACGCGTTCAAGGCGCACCAGTTCCCTAAAGTCGAAGAATATGAGGACAGCATCTTCATCGTCGCGCGCACCGCGCAGATGGTCGATGGCCACATCGCCTTTGGCGAGACGCATCTTTTCGTCGGGGTCGGCTATGTCGTGAGCGTGCGCCATGGCGCTTCAAGTTCTTATGCCCATGTGCGCGAACGCTGCGAAGCGCGCGCGGAGCGTCTCTCTGAAGGCGAGGACTTCATCGTCTACGCCATTCTCGATTTCATCGTGGATAATTACTTCCCGGTGCTCGACGCCATCAACGACGAGGTCGAGGACATCGAGGACCATGTCATCACGACGACAATGGGCAAAGTCGAGATCGAGCAGCTCTACACGATGCGGCGCGACCTGCTACATCTTCGCAACGCAGCGGCGCCGCTTTCCGACGTCTGCCGCCGTCTGGAGCGCAGCGACATTGTCGCCATCGATCCGGTCATGCGGCCGCATTTTCGTGACGTGCGCGACCATCTGCGCCGCGTCGAGGAGCGTATCGACACGATGCGCGAGACCCTCGCCTTCGCCTTCGAGGCGAGCCTTATGAACGCGCAGATACAGCAGACCGACATCGCCCGTCGTCTCGCGGCGTGGGCCGCGATCCTTGCTGTGCCCACCGCTATCGCCGGAATTTACGGCATGAACTTCGAGCATATGCCGGAGCTTAGCTGGAAATACGGCTATTACGTCGTCCTGGGCGCGACGGCGACGATTTGCGCCTATCTCTACTACCGGCTACGCCGCGCCGGCTGGCTATAGGGCCGCCTTACCAAAGTTTCATCTCGCCGCCATTGGCCGGCAAAGTGATGATCTCCATCTTCTACTCGCGGCGACGTTGCGCTTCTCCTCCGCGGAACGTCGCTCAGAGATGGAGATTTTCGAAAAATGCCTATCGCAATCAATCCTCGCGACCGCGCCGTCGAAGCGCCGCGCCGTGCGTCCCGACTGGCGCTGATGGGCGCGGCGGCGGCGTTCGCGCTGGGCGCCGCCATCGGTCCGGCGCCGCTGAGCCCTGCCTATGCCGAAGCGCCGCTTTCGGGATCGGTCACTTCCGCCGCGCCCGCATCTTTTGCCGACATTGTCGAGCGCGTGAAGCCCGCTGTCGTCGCCATCAAGGTCAAGGCGATGGAAGATGCGCAGGGCGGCGGCGTCTTCGAGATGCCCGACATCTCGCCCGACGACCCGATGTATCGTTTTTTCAAGCGTTTCGGAGAACAGGGCCAAGGCCGCCCGCAGAAACACATGACGATGTCCCAGGGCTCGGGATTTGTGATCAGCCCTGACGGCTATGTCGTCACCAACAACCATGTCGTGGACCACGCCAATGAAGTCGAGGTCGCGCTCGATGATGGCCGGACGCTTCCGGCGAAGGTGATCGGCACGGACAAGCGCACCGACCTGGCGCTGCTCAAGATCAACGACGGCCAGAAGCTGCCCTATGTCGAGTGGGGCACGACGGCGCCGCGCGTGGGCGATTGGGTCATCGCCGTCGGCAACCCGTTCGGCCTCGGCGGCTCGGTGACCGCCGGCATCGTCTCGGCGCGCGGACGCGATATCGGCGCCGGGCCTTATGATGACTTCCTGCAGATCGACGCGCCGGTCAATCGCGGCAACTCAGGCGGCCCCGCGTTCGACGCGCACGGCAATGTCATCGGCGTGAATACGGCGATCTACTCGCCGTCAGGCGGCTCGATCGGCATCGGCTTCGCCATTCCGACGGAAGTGGCGAGGGACGTGATCGCCGCGCTCAAGGAAAAGGGCTCGGTGTCGCGCGGCTGGATCGGCGTCAAGATTCAGAATGTGACGCAGGAAATCGCCGACAGCATGGGGCTGAAGTCCGTGAAGGGCGCGTTGATCGCGCAGCCCCAGAAGGGCGGGCCGGCTGAAGAGGCAGGCCTTAAGGCGGGCGACGTCATCGTCGCGGTCAATGGCGAGAAGATTGAGACATCACGTGATCTTGCCCGTCGCATCGCCGCCCTTGGCCCCGGCAAGACGGCGGACATCGCCTATCTGCGCTCGGGCGCCGAAAGGACCGTGAAGCTCAAACTCGGCACATTGCCCGACGAGCAGGAAGCGCGCGCCGACGACGAAAACTCCGGGCGCAGCCAGGAACTGTCCAGCCTTGGAATCGAGGTCGTGCCGGCGACCGAAGTGCGCGGCGCAGGCCGGGAGGGGATCATCGTGACAGATCTCGACCCCTCTGGCGCAGCCGCACAAAAGGGATTGCGCAGGGGCGACGTGATCGTCGAGGCCGGCGGACAGCCGGTCAGCTCCAGCCGCGACCTCGCCGCCGCGCTCGATGCCGCTCGAAAGGACGGGCGCCGATCAGTGCTGCTGCGCGTGAAGTCCGCGGACGGGGCGAAATTCGTCGCCGTTCCCGTGAAAGGCGCCGGTTAAGCCGGTTTAAGGAACTTCTTGCGTTGAGGCTGACATACTGCACCCGCCCGCAGCCGGTCTCCGCAATGAAGAGCGTCGGGCAGAGCCAGTCCCCTCCTGGCTCCCGAACGCGGGGCAGGCTGGCGCACAATGCGCCAGCCTGCCGTTTTTTTGCGATCTCGGATATAGAGAAACATGCGCATTCTCATTATTGAAGACGATAACGAAGCGAGCGAATACCTCGTCAAGGCATTCCGCGAACAAGGGCATGTCGCCGAACATGCCGCCGACGGACTCGCTGGCTACGGCCGCGCGAGCGAGGGCGACTATGACGTGCTCATCGTTGACCGGATGCTGCCCAAAATGGACGGGCTGTCGCTGATCTCAGGCTTGCGCGAGCAGGGCGTCGAAACGCCAGCTCTCATACTTTCGGCCCTTGGCCAGGTCGACGACCGGGTAAAGGGGCTGCGCGCCGGCGGCGACGACTATCTGCCGAAGCCTTACGCATTCTCTGAACTATTGGCGCGCGCCGAGGCGTTGGCCCGCCGCCGCGTCGGCCCCAAAGGCGAAGAAACCCAATATCGCGTTGGCGATCTGGAGCTCGATCGCTTATCGCACAAGGTGACGGTCGGCGGTCAGGACGTCGCGCTTCAACCCCGCGAGTTCCGGCTGCTCGAATATTTGATGAAACACGCAGGCCAGGTGGTGACCCGCACGATGCTGCTCGAGAATGTCTGGGATTATCATTTCGATCCGCAGACAAACGTCATCGACGTGCATATTTCGCGCTTGCGCTCCAAGATCGACAAAGGTCGTGAGAACCCGCTTCTGCATACGATCCGTGGGGCTGGGTATATGATCCGTGACGGCGCTCGGTAAGCTTTTCCGAACGACGGCGTTCAAACTGTCGATCGCCTATCTTGTGCTGTTCTCGATCGGGGCGGGGCTCGTGCTCGCGCGTGTCGGCGCGCGCGTCAAGGAGGTGCTCGACGAGCAGATCGAGCAGACGGTTGACGCCGAAATCCGGGCGCTTTCCGAACAGTATTCGCAGGGCGGCCTGCGCCAGCTGGCCAGCGCGGTGGAGCGCCGCGTGCGCGCGCCGGGCGGTTCGCTCTATCTGCTCTCGAGCCATTCGGGAGACGTCATCGTCGGCAATATCGAGGCTCCAGCGTTCACGCCTTCGGGCGGCACGGAACTCGTCGAGACGACCTATGAGCGACGCGGCGAGCCGGGCGTCAAGCATCCGGCTCTGTTGCGGCTGTTTCTGCTTCCGGGCGGCTTTCGCCTGCTCATCGGCCATGACATCGAAGACCACGAAGTGCTGCGCGGCATATTGCGCAGCGCGCTGGGCGTTTCGCTGTTCTGGCTGGTCCTCGTCGGCTCGCTTGGCGGGCTGTTCGTTTCGTATCGCATGCTTGAGCGCGTCGACGAGATGTCGGCCTCGGCGCGCCGCATCATGGCGGGCGACATGCACGAGCGTCTCGCGGTCTCTGGCGCCGGCGACGAACTCGACCGTTTGGCGGAAAATTTCAATGCGATGCTCGAGCGCATCAGCGGGCTGATGGCCGGCTTGCGCGAGGTTTCGGACAATATCGCGCATGACCTCAAGACGCCGCTGACCCGGCTGCGCAACCGCGCCGAGGCGGCGTTGCGGGCGGGCTCAAATGACAGCGAGCATCGCGAGGCGCTGGCGGCGGTGATCGAAGAGTCCGACAATCTAATCGGCGTGTTCAACGCCCTGTTGATGATCGCGCGCGCCGAGGCCGGCTATTCGAGCGACCATATGGCCGCCTTCGACGCCGACGCCGTCGTGCGCGACATCGCCGAGATGTACGAGCCGGTCGCGGAAGAGCAGGGCGTGCGTCTCGACGTCACGGCGCAGGACGGACTGAAGATAACGGGCAGCCGCGAACTGCTTGGGCAGGCGCTCGTGAACCTTGTCGACAATGCGTTGAAATATGGCGCGACGGGGAGCGATCGGCGCATCGCCGTCGAAGCCGGGCGCGTCGGCGACCGCGTCGAGATCGTCGTCTCCGATCGCGGGTCCGGCATTCCGCCATCGGATCGCGAGCGGGTCGTCGGGCGTTTCGTGCGGCTTGAGAATTCGCGTTCGCGGCCGGGCTCAGGCCTTGGCTTGTCGCTCGCCTCGGCGGTTGCCCGCATGCATCAAGGCGCGTTGCGTATCGAAGACAATGCGCCCGGCTTGCGCGTCGTGCTGTCGTTGCCGGCAACGCGGATCACGGCAGGCCCGCCGGCGCGCATCGAGCGCGCATAATGAGAGACCTTTCCCGGCGCGCCCGGCGGCTCGGTCAGGCGCGTCCTCAACGGGGTCACGGTCGCGGAGGCGGCCCATAGCCGCATCATCACGATCGTGCCTTCTCCCAGACGCGAGCGGAAGCGCAGCGCGCCGCCATGCAGTTCGATCAGGGCGCGGGCGATGGCGAGGCCGAGTCCAGATCCGCGCATGCCGTTTTCCATTAAATTCGCGCATTGCTCAAAGGGCTTCCCGAGCTTGGGAATGGCGCGCGGGTCGACGCCGCGTCCGGAATCCTCGACATAGACGTCAATCGCGCCGCCATGCGCGCGCGCGCGCACCCGCACCACTTGTCCTCTTTCGCTGAATTTCACGGCGTTGGAGAGAAAGATGCTTAGCGTCTTGACGATCGCGGTTTCGTCGCCGACGCAGCGCAGATTCTCGGCTGCGTCGGCGACGATCTCGATGTCCTTGAGATTGGCGCGCGACCGCCAGACGCCGACAGCTTTGCGCATCGCCTCGGCGACGTTGATTTCACGCTCAGCGAGCCGGACAAGGCCCGCTTCAAGGCGCGACATGTCGAGGATGTCGGACAGCACTTCGTTGAGATAGGCGCCGCCCTGGCGTATGCCGCTGCAATATTCCAGATATTTCGGCGAGCCGAGCGCGCCGAAGGGCTCCGCCTCCATCATCTCCGAAAAGCCGATGATGGCGTTGAGCGGCGTGCGCAACTCGTGGCTCATATTGGCGAGGAATTCCGATTTCGCCATATAGGCGGCTTCCGCTTCCGCCTTCTGATGATGATACTGCTCGGCGAGCGTCGCGAGCTGCTGCGCCTGGATTTCGAGCGTCTGCCGCGAACGGGTGAGATCGGCGACGCTCGCCGTGAGGCGACGTTCCGACTCGCGCAGCTTTTCCTCATTGCGCTTGAGCGCGGTGATGTCGGCGCCGACAGACACATAGCCGCCGTCCTTGGTGCGCCGCTCATTGATCTGAAGCCAGCGTCCGTCGACAAGCTGCGCCTCATAGGTGCGGGCGTCGGGAGACGGGCCGTCGGGCGGGGCGATCTCGGTTCTGATCAGCGGCGCGGTGGCGTGGCTCATGACCTGTCGATAGCTCGCTCCAGTCGTCGCGGCGTCCGGCGAGAGGCCGTGCAGGGCCAGAAATTTCGAATTGCAAGTGACCAGGCGGTTCTTGGCGTCCCACAGCACGAATGCTTCCGAGATGGCGTCGATGGCGTCGCGCAGGCGCAGATTGGCCATCTTGGTATATTCGGCGAGCGCGCGCTGCTCGGAGATGTCGACGGCGATGCCGACGAGATGCTTGCCGGCTTCGCGACCCTCTTCGACGATCTGCGCCCGCGCGCGCAACCAGATCCATTCGCCTTCAGCGTTCTTCAACCGAAACTCGTGATCGACGCTATTGGTGCGCGAGCATGCGATCATATCGGCGATCGTTTGGAAGTCGCCGTCGTCGGGATGAAGAATCCCGCTCAATTCCGCGAAGGAGAGAAAGCGGCGCTCGGCGGTCAGCCCCAACATCTCATACATGGAGTCCGACCAATAGATCCGGCCGCGGGCGATGTCCCACTCCCAAAGGCCGCACCGGCCGCGCGACAGCGCCGTCTCGAGGCGCCTGCGGATCAGCGCATTGGCGCGTTCGACCTCCTGACGACGGCGAGTCTGGCGGAAATAGGCTAGGGCGATGAGGACCAGCAGCAGCGTGCCGCCGGCGAAAAGCAAGGCATAGCGCGAAGCGACGGCGCGCCACTCGCCGAGCACACTGTCGACGGGATAGATCATCGCCACCTGGCCGAACGGCGCCGGCAGCTTCCTTACGCTCACCAGAGCGGGAACGCCTTCGGGCAGAATGACGCGCATCACGCCGGCGTTGTCGGCGAAATCGACGAGCGCCTGCTCGGCGCCGAGCGCTCGCGACAGCGTTAGGTCCTTGGCGGAAATGGGGGGAATCGCCGCGGCGATCCGGCCGCGCTCGTCCGTCACCAGAATGCGCCGGCCTCGCGACAGCGCGCCTTGCGGCACAAGCTGATCAAGCGGCGCTGCGAACGGCTTTTGTGCATCGGTCGTCAACTTGTCGCGCAGGTCGAGCGAGACGGCGCGCGCAAAAAGCTCGAGGTCGTCGACGGCCTGTTCGACCAAACGATCCTGCATCGCGCCGGTCAGCGACACGACAAAGGCGCCGAGAGAAACGAGGCAAACCGCGCAGGCGGCAAACGCCAATGGTCGCAACCAGGCGAAGTCCTTCAGCCCCTTTGAGTCATCCTCGTCGAATCGATACGCGCCCCACACCGTATGGGCGTGAGTCTTCACGCGGGCAGCGGGAGCGCGCGCCATCGAAAGCCTCCAAAATGATTGTGATGCAAACGCGGCTGTACGCCCGAATCACCTTCATTCGAATCTCTCGCGGCGCAATTGTCCAGACCTTAACGCGAAGTTAACGAAACTTTTTTTTCGACGGCCTTAGCCGAGCGCCCGAGTGGCGATGTCGCGCAGGTCGGCCGAGAGGTTCTCCTGCGCGACGACGCGTTTGAGCCGAGCCTCGATAAGGTCGCGTCGTCGCGATTCCATCGTGCGCCAGGAACGCAACGCCGAGAGCAGCCGGGCCGATATCTGCGGATTCTTCGGGTCGACTTGAAGCACGACGCTCGTCAGCAACTCGTATCCGGAACCGTCCAGCGCGTGAAAGCGGGTGAGATTGCCGTTGGCGAAGGCGCCGATCAGCGCCCGCACACGATTGGGATTGCCGATTGAGAAGTCGCGATGGGTCATCAAGCCCAACACGCGCTGCGTCGTCGCCTCTTCCGGAATCATCGCTTGCAGTGAGAACCATTTGTCGATGACGAGCGCGTCTCCGGCGTATTGCGCATAGAAGCGGGCGAAGGCCTCCTCGCGCGCATGGCCGCCCAGAAGCGCCAATGTCGCGAGCGCAGCGAGCTTGTCGGTCATATTCCCTGCCGACTCGAACTGCGCCATGGCCAACGTCCGCCCTCTCTCGGAGTCGCCCGCGGCCAGGAGATCGAGCGCCACGTTGCGAAGGGCGCGACGGCCTGCGCTCGCAGCGTCCGGCGTATAGGCGCCGGCGTCGGCAAAGCGCGCGTAGATCGCGTCGAGATCCAAAGCCAACGAGCGGCCGATTTCGGTGCGAAGCGCCATGCGCGCGTCAAACAGAACGTCGGGATCGACGTCGGTCGCCTTTTCGCGCGCGAGGTCGATGTCCGATGGCAGCGACAGCGCCTGCGCGACAAGCGCCGGATCGTCGTCAGCCCTGGCCAGCAGCGATCGCAGCGCCTCGGCCAGCCCCTGCGCATCAAGCGCGCCGGTTTCGAGCCGGCCGAAAATTGCCCGCAACGCGAGACTTTGCGACGCCTGCCAGCGATTGAACGAGTCATCGTCAAAGGCAAGCAAGCGCTCGAGATCCTCGCTCGTGGGCGCAGGCTCGAGACGCACGGGCGCGGAAAAGCCGCGCAGAAGCGAAACGACCGGCCGCGACGGGATGTCGCGAAAACGGATGACGCGCTCGGCGGAGTCGAGTTCGATCAAGCCGCGGGCGCGTTCAGCCGGCGTCGCGTTATCGCTGACGAGATCGAGTTTTTGTCCATTCTCGCCAAAGAGCGCGAGGGTGATCGGAATGACGACGGGCTTCTTCTCGCTTTGACCCGGCGTCGGCGCTGTCTCCTGACGGAGTTTCAGCGCGAATGTTTTGGCGGTCGAGTCATAGTCGCCCGAGGCGGTCACGACCGGGGTGCCCGCCTGACTGTACCAAAGCGCGAATTGCGTCAGGTCGCGGCCTGACGCCGCGGCGAAGCAAGAAAGAAAATCTTCGACCGTCGCGGCCGTCCCGTCGAAGCGTTCGAAATAGAGGTCCATGCCGAGGCGAAAAGTTTCGTCGCCGATCAGCGTTTTCAGCATGCGGATGATTTCCGCGCCTTTCTCGTAAACGGTCGATGTGTAGAAATTGTTGATCTCGTGATAGACATCTGGACGCACAGGATGCGCGAGCGGACCCGCGTCTTCGGGGAATTGTGCGAGACGCAGGCCGCGCACGTCGCCGATTCGCTCCACGGCGCGCGAACGCATGTCCGCGGAAAACTCCTGGTCACGGAATACCGTCAGGCCTTCTTTGAGGCAAAGCTGAAACCAGTCGCGGCAGGTGATGCGATTGCCTGTCCAATTGTGGAAATATTCATGCGCGATGACGCCTTCGATGCCGGCGTAATCGCCATCGGTCGCGGTGTCGGGAGAGGCGAGCACATATTTGTCATTGAAGATGTTGAGGCCTTTGTTCTCCATCGCGCCCATGTTGAAGTCCGAGACGGCGACGATGTTGAAGACGTCGAGATCGTATTCGCGGCCGAATTTCTCTTCGTCCCACCGCATCGAGCGCTTCAGCGCCTCCATCGCGTAGCCGGCGCGCGCTTGCTTGCCGTGTTCGACATAGATCGCCAGAGCGACGTTGCGTCCCGACATCGTCGTAAAACTGTCGCGCACGACGCCGAGGTCGCCGCCAACCAGCGCGAAGAGATAAGAGGGTTTGCGGAAGGGATCGCGCCAAACGGCGTAGTGGCGATCGGTTCCGGCGATGTCGCCGCGCTCTCCCGGATTGCCGTTCGACAGCAGGATCGGCGCGTCGCTCTTGTCGGCTTCGATGCGCGTCGTGTAGACGCTCAACACGTCCGGCCTGTCGAGAAAATAGGTGATGCGGCGAAACCCTTCCGCTTCGCACTGCGTGCAATACGCCGAGCCGGAACGATAAAGACCCGAAAGCTGCGTGTTGCCGCTCGGATTGAGCTCGGTTTCGATTTCGAGCGTAAAGGGCGCGTCGGGAACCTTGGCGAGAGTCAAACGATCGGACGTCGCCTCAAAGTCGCCAGGGACAAGCGTCGCGCCGTCGAGCTTGACGCCAAGCAGGGTCAGATCGTCGCCATCGAGCACGAGCGGCGCGCCGGGATCGCCGGGCGGATTGCGGCGCAACGTCAGTCGCGCGACGACTCGCGTATGTGTCGGATGCAATTTGAAGTCGAGTTCGACCGAATCGATGGCGAAATCGGCAGGACGGTAATCGGCGAGGCGAATCGCGGCGGTCGAAGGATGACGCATATCGTCCTCAGGGCTCGAGTGACGGTTTCTGCGATGATTATAGAACCTGCGCGCTCATTGGCCACGGCCGAAGCCAGTGAAAACACTGGCGCGCGACTGTTTTTTCTGGAAAATCTCCGGCAGGAGGCCGAATTGCCTTGAGCCAGTCGCCGCATCCGGGCAAAATCAGCGCCGTCGCGGCCCCGGAGCATCCGGTGGCCGTGTTTGCGCGCGTCGCTTTTGGCGTGTGCCGCTTCGCCTCTAGAACGATCCCGCTGGCCTCGACAGCGGAAGCAGACGGACGGCCTGAAAAGCGAAGGTTCATGATCAATCACATGCGGCGGGCGCTTGTTTCCTTTCTTCGCCTTCTCGCTTTCGGCGGCCTTCTGACTTTTGGCGCCGCCGCCACGCAAGGCGCGCCCGCCGAGACTCAGAACAACGTCCAGCCGATCCTCGTGAAGATCACAGAGGACCAGATGCGCGTCGCCGGCGTCGAAACTCAGCCCGTCGAATCGGAGTCGGGGATGGGCGAGCTTGTCGTGCCCGGAGTCGTCTCCGTGCCGCCGCAGCAGTTGCGTATCGTCGCCACGCCGGCCGCCGGCCTTGTCGAGACCCTGCTTGTCGCGGTCGATGAGGACGTGAAGCAGGGCGCGCCGATCGCCACATTGAAGTCGTCGGAGCTGGTCGAGGCGCAGCGCGCTTTCCTGCACGCTGTTTCGGACGCCAATCTCGCGGGCGAGAAACTGCGGCGCGACGAGCAGCTGTTCAAGGAGCATATCATTGCCGAGCGCCGGTTGATCGTGACGCGCGCCGAAGCGACCCAGGCGCGTTCGGCGCTCGAAGAGCGCCGGCAAATTCTCGCGCTTGCCGGGATGACCGATCAGGAGATCGAGGCGCTTCAGCGCGACCGAAAGCTTGCCAGCTCGCTCGTCGTGCGCGCGCCGATTTCCGGCACCATCCTCCAGCGCCATGGAACGACGGGCGAGCGCGTGCAGGCTTCGGCGCCTCTCGTCACCATTGCGCGGCTCGATCCTATTTGGGTCAATCTGCAAGTGCCTCTTGGCCGCGCCGCAACGCTGGACAACGTCGATCGCGTCTATCTGCCTTCGGCGGGGGTAGACGGCAGGCTGATTCGTATCGGCCGCACGGTCGATGCGGCGACGCAGTCGGTTACGGCCGTGGCGGAGTTTCGACCGGGACGCAGCTCGCTGCGTCCTGGCCAGGCGGTACAGGCGATCCTGCGCGTTACGGGCGGCGGCGTGGCGCAGTGGCGCGTTTCCGCCGACGCGCTGGTAAACTTTAAAAACCACAATTGGGTGTTTGTACGTGCGCCCGAAGGCTTTGTCGCGACCCCTGTAACGCTACTTTCCGAAACGCCGCAGTACGCGTCGGTGCAGGGCGCGCTTAAAATCGGCGAGCGCGTGGCGACGCGCGGCCTGCTGACCTTGCTCGCTGAACTGGCCGAAGCCGAAAGGTGACGACACGCCATGCTTGAAAGGCTGATCCGTGCCGCGCTTCAGCAGCGGCTGCTCGTCTTTCTCGGCGCGCTCGGTCTCGCCGCCTGGGGCGCGGTCAGTTATTTCAAGCTGCCGATCGACGCCTTTCCGGATGTCGCGCCGGTGCAGGTGCTGGTCGCGATGCGCGCGCCGGGCCTCACGCCGGAGGAACTCGAGGCGCGGGTCACCGTGCCGATCGAGCTTGCGGCGAAAGGCATTCCCAACCTCATTCGCATGCGCTCGACGACGCGTTATTCGGTGACGCTGATCACCTTCGAATTTTCGGAAGGGACGGACATCTATTGGGCGCGCGCGCAGGTCAACGAGAGATTGGCGCAGGCGCAAAGTCAGTTGCCGGACGGCGTTTCCGGCGGCCTTGCGCCAATCGTCACGCCGCTTGGCGAGATGGTGATGTTCACCATTGTCGGCGGCGATCTCACGCCGACCGAGCAACGCACGCTGCTCGACTGGACGATACGTCCCGCCATCCGCGGCCTGCCCGGCGTCGCCGACCTCAACGTGCTGGGCGGCTTCGTGCGCACGTTCGAAGTCGCGCCGTTCCCCGCCGCCATGGCGTCCCGCGGCGTCACCGTGGAGATGCTCCAGTCGGCGCTTTCCAACAATAATAAGAACGACGGCGCCGGGCGCGTGCGCGATGGCGAGGAAGCGTTGCTGGTGCGCGCCGAAGGCCGTCTGCGATCGCTCGAGGAGATACGGTCCGTGGTCATCGCCGTGCGGGACACCGGCATCGTCCGCGTCGGCGACATCGCCGAAGTGCGCAATGGCGCACTGCCGCGCAACGGCGTCGTCGTGCGCAACGGCGAGGGCGAAGCGGTGTGGGGTCTCGTGCTCGGCCTTCGCGGCGCCGACGCGCGCATGGTCGTCAATGGCGTGAAGGCGCGACTGGCCGAAATCGAGCCGACTCTGCCAAACGGCGCCAAGATCGAAATCTTCTACGATCGCAGCGAATTGATCGGCAAAGCGGTCTGGACCGTGCAGAAGGTGCTGATCGAGGCGATCGTCCTCGTCGTTATCCTGCTCGTGCTGTTCCTCGGCGATCTTCGCGCCGCGATCGTCGTGTCGGTTATTCTGCCGCTCGCCGCGCTGTCGACATTCGGCATCATGCGCTGGTGGGGCCTCTCGGCCAACATCATGTCGCTCGGCGGCCTTGCGATCGCCATCGGCCTTCTGGTCGATTGCGCGGTCGTCGTCGTGGAGAACGTCGAACATCGGATGGCGAACGCGCATGACGTCAGTCTGTCCGATCGCATCTTCATGACGCTTGAGGCGACTCGCGAGGTCGCCGTCCCGCTGACCTCCGGCGTCATCATCATCGTCACGGTGTTTCTGCCGCTGCTGTCTCTCGAAGGGCTGGAGGGACGACTGTTCGCGCCAGTGGCGCTGACCATCGCCTTCGCGCTCGGATCGGCGCTCGTGTTGTCGCTCACCGTCGTGCCGGCGCTCAGCGCGACATTGCTGAAGCCCGGCCATGCCGACGAGCCCTGGCTGGTGCGCAAGCTCGCCGCGATTTATGTGCCGCTGCTCAAGCGCGCGCTCGACAAGCCCTTAATTGTCGGCGGCGCCGCGGTCCTTGGCCTTGTCGTCGCCTTTGCCGCCTATGCGCGCATCGGCCAGACCTTCATGCCGGTGATGAACGAGGGCACGCCAGTCATCACCATCCGCAAACATCCGACGATCAGCGTCAATATGGCCGCGGAAACCGACATGCGGATTCAGCGCGCGATCATGGAGCGCGTGCCGGAAGTCAAGGGAATGATGGCCCGCGCCGGCGCTGACGAGCTCGGCATCGATCCCGTCGGCCTCAACGACACCGATAATTTCCTGACGCTTGCGCCGCAAAGCGAATGGCGCGGCAAGGATATAGATTGGCTGATGGGCGAGATTCGCGCCGTGCTTGATAGCATGCCCGGCATTTCCTACGCCTTTTCGCAGCCGATCGACATGCGCGTTCAAGAAATGATCATCGGCGCGCGGGGCGACGTCGTCGTCAAGATTTTCGGCGACGATATCGATGAGCTGAACCGCCTCACCCGTGAGGTCGCGGCGACCCTGCGCAAGATCAGGGGCGCGCGCGACGTGTTCGGCCTGCAGAACGATGGCATGCGCTATCTGACGGCGCGCGTCGACCGGCTGGCTGCCGGGCGCTTTGGCCTCAACGCCGGCGATATTCAGGACGCGCTGCGCGTCTGGGTCGATGGCCAGCCGGTCGGCATTGTGCTGGAAGGGCCGATCCGCACGCCGCTTGTCATCCGCGGCTCGGAAATCTCGCGCCGCTCGTCCGTCGACTTCGCGCGGCTGCCGATGGTTTCGTCCGAAGGCAAGGTCGTCGAACTGTCACAACTCGCCGACGTGCGCGTCGAGAACGGACCGATCCAGATCATTCGCGAGGAAGGCCGTCGCTTCGCCACCGTGCTGGCGAATGTGACTGGACGCGATCTTGTCGGATTCGTCGACGAAGCCAAAAAAGCTGTCACAAAAAACGTCAAGACGCCGCCGGGATATCGCTATCAATGGGGCGGCCAATTTGAAAACCAGCAGCGCGCTTCGGCGCGACTGGCGATCGTCGTGCCGATTGCGATGGCGCTGATTTTCCTCTTGCTTTATCTGACCTTCAACTCGGTGCTACAGGCGACGCTGGTGTTCTGCAACGTGCCCTTCGCGGCGATCGGCGGCATTTTGGGTCTGTGGCTTTCGGGAGAATTCATGTCGGTGCCTTCGTCGGTCGGCTTTATCGCGCTTGTCGGCATCGCCGTGCTCAATGGCGTCGTGCTCATCTCCTACATCAACAAGCTCGTCTCCGAAGGCACGCGCACCACGCGCGAAGCGGTGTTAGAGGGCGCGCGCCGGCGCATGCGGCCCGTGTTGCTCACCGCGACGATCGCCGCCTTTGGCTTGATTCCGTTCTTGTTCGCGCATGGGCCGGGCGCCGAGATCCAGCGTCCGCTTGCGGTGGTCGTCATCGGCGGGCTCATATCCGCCACAGTGTTGACCCTAATTCTGCTGCCAATCCTCTATGATCGAACCGCTAACATCGGCATGGTCGTCCGCCAGAAGTTCAGTGCGCGCGCGATGCGTCGGGCCATGGCGACGCGCCCGCGGGAGGACGCTCGCGCATGAGGCCGAGCGCGGTTCTCGCTGCAATCTTCTT
This sequence comes from Methylocystis sp., assembly GCF_021731785.1. Lineage (GTDB taxonomy): Bacteria > Pseudomonadota > Alphaproteobacteria > Rhizobiales > Beijerinckiaceae > Methylocystis. Next base: position 74,649 of record NZ_JAKFWS010000012.1, on the reverse strand, counting down.
GTTTGCATTCGCTTTGCTTTTCGAGGCGAGCGTCTCCGCGCAGGAGCAGGAAGATTCGCCCGAGACGCACATCACAGCTTCGGTCAAACCGTCGCCGAAGACAGCGTCTCAGAGATCGCCCAAGAAAGCTCGTGTTAAGGCGTCGACCAAGCGAAGCGGCGGCGTTTTGGCGAAACATCTTGAGATGGCTGTCTTGATTGATGCGCAGAGCCGTTCGCTCGAAGCGCAGTTTCGCGCTATCTCGGCGCGCTATGCGACGGCCAATTCGCTCACGCCAGGCTCGCCTTACGTCGCAGGCTATCAGCGTAACTCGGCCGCCGGCAATTTACGCAATTACAATGAAACCGAGCTTGAGGCCGGCATGCCGTTGTGGCTGCCTGGACAGCGGGACGCCTTCGCGGGCACGGTCACCACCGGTCTCTTGGAGGTGGAAGAGCGCTTGGCGCTTCGCCGACTGGAAGTCGCCGGGGTTTTGCGCGACGCGTGGTGGACCGCGCAGCGCGCGGCGCGCGATGTGTCGGTGGCGCGAAATCGCGTCGCCACCGCGCGCGACATCGGCGCGGACATGACTCGTCGCGTCGAGCTTGGCGACGCCGCCCAGGCCGATGCGCTGCTCGCAAAGAATGAAACGCTCGCCGCCGAAACGGAGCTGGCGCAGTCCGAGGGCGCAGTAAAAGTCGCGCGGATCACCTACCTGTCCTTGACAGGCGGCGCGCCGCCCGAGGGCGCGCTGGAGTCGGCGCGGCCGCCCATCGACATTGAGGAGCACCCAGCGCTGCGCACGCCCCTTGCGGCGCTTGCCCGCGCGCGCGCCCAGGCGGAACTTGTCGACGCGACGCCCATCGACAGCCCGGAGATCGGCATTTTCGGCCGGCAAGAGCATAATGATCAGTATGCGACCGACCGTTCGCTCGATCCTTCTGAGCGTATCACCAACCAACGCACGGATGCGACCACCCTGGGCGTCCGCATACGCATTCCTCTGCCGACCCTCGGGCGAAACGAGCCGAGACGCGCCGAAGCGCTCGCCGAGATGGATCGCGCCACAGCCGAATATGAGCGCGCCAAGCGAGTCGTGTTGGCGGAAATAAATGCGGCGCGCGAAACGCTGGCGGCGGCGCAGCGCGCGGCTAAACTGGCCAACAGCCGTCTCACCGTCGCCAACGATCAGTTCGAACTGTCGCGCAAAGCGTTCAAGCTCGGCGAGATCAGCGCCTTCGACCTTTATCGCGTGCGCCAGATTCAACTCGAGGCGCAACGCATGCAGGCGAACGCCGAGATCAACGTTGGCGTCGCGATCTCCAGGCTCAATCAGGCCCAGGGTTACGCCCCTTAACGCAATCAACCCGCGCCGCGACGTCTAAGGACATTTGCGCACGAAATCGGCGATGCGCGAAATCGTCGGCTGATCGAGCAGCAGCGGCGCATGGCCCTGGCCTTCGACCACCGCCTGCTCCAGGCGTGGCGCGCGCCTTGCCATCTCGGCGAAGACCTCGGGCGAGAGAATATCCGAGTTCGCGCCACGGATGACGAGCATTGCAACGTCCGACAGGGCTGCGAAGTCGTCCCAATGTTCCTCGGGAGGAACGTCGGGCTCGACAGAGTCGAGCGTATGCGACAGTTCCGGATCGTAGCGCAGCAGAACCTTCCCATCTTTCTCGATGAAGGTGAGACGCGCGTAGTCGTCCCATTCCTGCGGCGACACGCCGGAAAAATCGACGCCCGCCGTCATTCGCATCAGGGCGATCGCCTCGCGCATCGAGGGGATCGGCGGCAGCTTCCCGACATAGCGCTTGATGCGAAGCAAGCCGGCGTGTTCGATCTTCGGTCCGATGTCGTTGAGCACGGCGGCGCGAACGACTCCCGGCCGCCGCGCCGCGATACGCATCGTGTGCAGACCGCCGCGCGACGTGCCGATAAAGACCGCTTGCGCGATTACGGCGTCGGCGAGTTGAGCCGCGATGTCCCCTTGCTCGACGTTAAAATCGTAGCGGCGCCAGTCCTGATCCCAATCCGACCGGCCGCGCCCGCGATAGTCGAGAGCTGCGACGCGCCGGCCGTCGGCTTGCAGCGCTCTGGCGATGCGGTCGAAATCGTCGGCCGAACGGGCAAGCCCCGGCAGACAGACGACCGGCAGCCGTTCTCCGCCGCCCGCCGGCGCTGGATAGTCGAGATAATGCAAGCGCAGGCCGTCGGCGGCGCGCATGAATCGGCTAATCGGCTCGTGCGAAGACGCCATGGAGCGACCATTCCTGCCTGTGACACCGCCCAGTTCGTCCGCCACAATTACCGCATGAGGCTCGCAGCGCAACTGCGCCGCCGGCGCTTTCCCTTCCTTGACTTAAGGTCCGGTTGCGGCGAGTTTGCGCGCGCCTGCAAGAGGTCTCTCGGCCAAGGAAAATCGCCCACTCAATGCGCTCCTATCTCGATTTTGAAAAGCCGGTCGCCGAACTCGAAACCAAGGTGGACGAGCTACGTGCGCTGGCTGAAAACGGCGAGGCCGTGTCGATCGGCGAGGAGCTCAATAAGCTCCAGGCGAAAGCCGCCAAGGCGCTCGCCGATCTCTATGCCGGCCTTACCCCCTGGCAAAAGATTCAGGTCGCAAGGCATCCGCAGCGTCCGCATTTTTCCGATTACGTTCAGCAGCTCGTCGACGAGTTCACCCCGCTCGCCGGCGACAGGCTATTCGGAGAGGACGCGGCGATCGTCGGCGGCTTCGGGCGCTTTCGGGGCGAGCCGATTTGCGTCATCGGCCAGGAGAAGGGCTCGGATACGGCCGGCCGCCTGCATCACAATTTCGGCATGGCGCGGCCAGAGGGTTATCGCAAAGCGGTCCGCCTGATGGAGCTTGCCGACCGCTTCGGCTTGCCGGTGGTCTCGCTCGTCGACACGGCCGGCGCTTTTCCCGGCATCGACGCCGAAGAGCGCGGCCAGGCTGAAGCGATCGCCCGCTCCACCGACGTGTCTCTCTCGCTTGGCGTGCCCAATGTCGCAGTGGTGGTTGGCGAGGGCGGCTCCGGCGGCGCAATCGCGATCGCCGCCGCCAACAAGGTGCTGATGCTCGAGCACTCAGTCTACACCGTGGCGTCGCCCGAAGCTTCGGCCTCGATCCTTTGGCGCGACTCCGGCAAGGCGCAGGAAGCGGCGACGAGCATGAAGATCACGGCGCAGGATCTGTTGAAATTCGGCATCATCGATCTGATCGTGACGGAGCCCCCGGGCGGGGCGCATCGCGATCCGGCGGCGGCCATCGGCGCGGTGGGAGAAGCGCTCGCCAGGGAGCTCGCGGACCTGGCGAATTTTTCGCGGGAGCAGCTGAAACAAGCCCGCGCCGAAAAATTTTTGGCCATAGGCCGGAAACTCGAAGATAAGCGTTAACGTAAATCCCGAAAGATTCGTCTTTACAGGCTGATACCCGCCGAACTCATGCTGATTCGGACACGTTCTTGTCCCATTGTTGGTTTTCCGTGGTTTCGCGCGGCGGCTTCGCTTTCGAAGCAATCGCGGCGCGGCGCCAGCGCCGTCAGAGGGGACAGGATGAAATTTCATGGCATAGCGCCGGCTCTCGGGCTTGCCGCTTTGGCCGGCCTCGCGCTTTCGGGCTGCAATCAAAGCGGTCTGGCGCATCGCTCGCTCGCGCCGATCCCCTCCGAGACCGTCGCCTTGATGGAACGGGTCGGCACGACCAAGGAAGCGCCGATGCTCATCCGCGCCTACAAGAAGGAGGCGGAACTCGAAATCTGGAAGATGCGGTCCGATGGCCGCTATGTCCATCTTAAGACCTATCCGATGTGCCGCTGGTCTGGCCAGCTTGGACCCAAGCGCCAACAGGGCGATCGCCAGGCGCCCGAGGGCTTTTATTCGATCGGCCCGGCGCAGATGAATCCGAATTCGAACTATTATCTGTCGTTCAACGTCGGCTATCCGAACGCGCTCGACCGCGCCCTGGGGCACACAGGCGGCGACATCATGGTGCATGGCGCCTGCTCGTCGGCCGGCTGCTTTTCCATGACCGACAATCAGATCGCCGAAATCTACGCCGTCGCTCGCTCCTCGCTCGCCGGCGGCCAGCGCGCAATCCAGATGCAGTCCTTCCCCTTTAAGATGACGGCGGAAAATCTCGCCAAGCATCGTCTCGATCCCAATATCGATTTCTGGAAGCAGCTTAAGGAAGGCTCCGACCATTTCGAGGTGACCCTGCAGGAGCCGCAGGTCGCCTTTTGCAACCGGCGCTATGTGTTCAACGCGGACGGCGCCGCGCATCTCGATCCCAACGCCGTCTGCCCGCCGCTGAAGCAGGATCCACAGATCGCTCAGGCGGTGGCCGAGAAGCGCGCGCAGGACGAGGCTAAGGTCGCCGAACTCGCACAAAACGGCGTGAGGCCGGTGCGGGTCGTTTACCAGGATGGCGGCCAGCATCCGAGCTTTGCGTCGCGAGTCTCCGAGGTCAGCCGGCCGGAGACGATCCTCCCGCCGACCGAAATCGTCCTCGACGAGAAACCAAGCCGAAGCGTCGGGAAAACGGCGGCCGCGCCTGCCGCCAAACCGCCGGTCGCGATCTTGGCGGCGGCGAAGGCCGTCGACGACAGCCGGCACGCCGTGCGCGTCATGGCGATGGCGACGGCGCATGGCGACCGAAATGATATGTCCGCGCTCGCCGCTTCAGACCCGAGCCCGACCAATAGCGTGAAAAAATGGTTGCGCCCGCATAGGGACGCATCGGCGAGCGATATCCCTATGCCGCCCGCCTCAATTGGCGTCAGGAGATCGGCAGCCGCGCATTAGGGCAAATCCGCTTAAAATTTCAATGCGTTCGAGCAAACTTGAAACCGCGCCTCCGGTGCGGTTTTCTTTTTAGCGGCGGGCCCGACCTGGCTGAAGCTTTTCCGTGTCAAAAAAATCTTGACGCTTGTGCGGCGCAGCAATATAACAGCGCAACGCAGCGAGAGCTGTCTCGCTTCGTAGCCCTCCTTGGGCGTTTCCTCCCTTGACTTGGGCCGCTGGTTCGTCCGGCGGCCCTTTTTATGCCATCAGATGGAAAAAAGAGCCGGAAACGCCGTTGCGCGCCAGACCGGCGGGGCGCGCGTCGTCGCTATAGGCGTCGCGCGCCAGAGCGAATGGCGCGCCCTCTTCGCGCAGGATCGTCGCATAGTGAAATTCATGCCCGCGAAGGGGCAAGCCGGCCGCTCCTAAGGGGTGGTCCGCCGCCAATTCGGCGTGGCGATAGCCCAGATGGAGCTTGCGCTTGGCGAAGCTCGTTTCCAGTTCGAGCAGTCCCGCCATTTCATGCTCTTCGCCCGAAGCGTCGGTCAGCGAGCGGCCGAGTACCATATAGCCGCCGCACTCGCCGTGAACCCACCGTCCGTCAGCAAAACGCCGCAACCCATTCATGAAGACTCGCGCCGCCGACAGCCGGCCGGCGTGCAGCTCCGGATAGCCGCCCGGCAGCCAGCAAAGATCGCAATCGCTGGGCGGCGCCTCATCGGCGAGCGGCGAAAAGAAATAGAGTTCCGCCCCCGCCTCGCGCCAGTTCTGCGCGAGATGCGGATAGAAGAAGGAAAAGGCGTCGTCGCGCGCGATCGCGATCCGCTGCGCGGGCGGCGGAGTCGCCACGACGCTTGTCATTCCCGACGCCCGCGAAGCGGGCGATCGGGAATCCAGAGCCGCGACAGGCGCCGCTGGCGTCATGCTGGATTCCCGATCGCTTCGCTTGCTCGAAGCGTCGGGAATGACATCGCCTGTTGCGGCGAAAGTCGCGCAAGCGACAATCGCCTCCACATCCACATGCGCTTCGACGAAATCGGCGAGGGCGTCGAGACGCGCATCAAGCTCCGGCGTTTCGCCCGCTTGGATCAGGCCGAGATGGCGTTCGGGCAGCGCCATATTCTCGTCGCGAGGCAGCGCGCCAAGCACGCGAATGCCAAGCGCCTCGATCGCCTCGCCGGCGAGTTTGCGATGGCGCTCCGAGCCGACGCGATTCAACACGACGCCAGCGACCTTTACGCGCGCGTCGTGTCCAGCGATCCCGCGGACAATCGCCGCCGCCGTTTGACCTTGGCCGGAAACGTCATGAACAAGTACGACCGGCCAGCCGAGCAAGGCGGCGATGTCGGCGCTGGCGCCGATTCCCGCCGCCCCGCCGGGCGCGCCGTCGAAGAGCCCCATCGCGCCTTCAGCGATCACGATGTCGGCGCCCGCGCTCGCCCGCGCCGCGAGACCAGCGATCACATCAGCATCCATCGCCCACGAATCGAGATTGACGCCGGCGCGGCCGGTCGCCGCCGCGTGAAAGGCTGGATCGATATAGTCCGGTCCGCATTTGACCGGCGCGACGCGCAAGCCGCGGCGCCTTAGCGCGCGCATCAGGCCGAGCGTCAGCGTCGTCTTGCCCGATGAGGAGCGGGCCGCGCCGATCAGCAGTCCGGGCGTATTCACCTTTCGCCTCTCGCCCGAAAGCGACGATCATAGTCCGCGTCGTAAAGCGCGCTTTCGCGGAAATCTTCGCTCGCGAGCGCCAGTCCGACGAGAATGAGCGCGGTGCGCTCCATCGGCGTCTCGGCTGTGCGCGCTTCGATGTCGGCGAGCGTCCCGCGCACAATGCGCTCGTCGGGCCAGGAGGCGCGATAGACGAGCGCAACCGGACAGCCGCCGCCGTAAAACGGCGTCAGCTCTTCGACGACCCGCGCGAGCGCATGAATGGAGAGATGGATCGCGAGCGTCGCGCCCGACTGCGCGAATGTCGCAAGTCTTTCGCGCTCGGGCATTGACGAGGCGCGTCCCGAGGTGCGGGTCAGCACCAGCGATTGCGCGACTTCCGGCAAAGTGAGTTCGCGCTTCAACGCCGCGCTCGCCGCCGCGAAGGCCGGGACGCCGGGCGTCATCGTATAAGGAATGTCGAGCGCGTCGAGGCGGCGCATCTGCTCTCCGACCGCGCTCCAGATCGAAAGATCGCCGGAATGCAGCCGCGCTAAGTCGAGACCGGCGCCATGCGCCTGTTGCATCTCAGCGATGATATCGTCGAGCGACAGCGGCGCCGTGTCGACAATGCGCGCGTCCGGTGGACAATGCGCCAGCACGCCGGTAGGCACCAGCGAGCCGGCGTAAAGGCACACCGGACTTCGCGCGATGAGATCGCGCCCGCGCAGAGTGAGCAGATCGGCGGCGCCGGGACCGGCGCCGATAAAATGCACGGTCATGAACTTTCCTCTTCGCCGCGTTTCGCCAGGGCGCAGGCGGCGAACGGCGTCGTGATGCGCGGCGCGACAAGACGGCTGTTCACGCCGGCGCCGACGAGCGCGGCGGCTTCGGCGACGCTGCCGACGCCGAACATCGCCTGCACGCGCGGCGAATGCGTTGCCGCAGTCGCCTTGCGGGCGCGCAACTCGGCGAGCGGCAGAAAGACGAGTTCAAGCCCAAGTTCGCGCGCGGCCTCGTGCAGCCCGGCTTCCCCGGCCTTGCTTTCGAGCGCGCAAAGCCTCGCATCGCTGAGATCGACGCCATACGTCATCGCGACGCGGCGCACGAGTTCGACAATATCATTCGCGGCGACGCCGCGTCTTGCGCCCAGCCCGAAGGCATATGTCGCGTTCATCTTTTTGTCGCTCGCCATTGCGTCACCGCCATTGCCGGATCGAGCGCATGAAAGCGGCCGATCGGACGCCCATGCGCAAACTGCAGATGCAACAACTCGCCGCCTTTCTCGCGATAAGCGTCGGTGAGGAGCGCTTGCGTCTCGATCGTCACGGCGTTGACGACGATGCGCCCAAAACGGGGCAGGGCACTCCAGGCTGCGGCGAGCGTCGCTTCGTCGCCGCCGCCGCCGATGAAGATCGCCTGCGGCGTCTCGAGTTCGGCGAGCGCCTGCGGCGCTTCGCCAATGACGACGCTGAGATCCGGAACGCCGAGTGACAGCGCGTTGCGCGTAATGCGCGCGGCGCGAGCGGCGTCGCGCTCGATGGCGATGGCGCGGCATGAGATATCGCTCAACATCCATTCGATGGCGATGGAGCCCGCGCCGGCGCCGATGTCCCACAGCACTTCGCCTTTGCGCGGCGCGAGCGCCGAGAGCGTCACGGCGCGGATGTCGCGCTTGGTGAGCTGCCCGTCATGCTCGAACCAATCGTCGGGCAAGCCCGGCGCAAGCGGAATGACCGCCGCGTCTCCGTCGGCTTCCACTTCAAGGGCGACCGTGTTGAGCGGCGCAATGTCATTGAGCGCGAATGCGTCGGCGCGCGCGTCGCGCACCCGCTCCTCCGCGCCGCCGAGCCGCTCGAGCACATAGAGGCGCGATCCGCCCATGCCGCGCTCGACGAGATGGCGGGCAAGGCGCGCAGGCGTCGACTCGTCCCAGGAGAGCGCGATAATTCGTGCGCGCGGCTGCAAATGCGGCGTCACCCGCTCAAACGCGCGGCCGTGCAACGAAAGCAGAGCGCAATCCTGCTGGCTCCATTTGAGCCGCGCGGCGGCGAGCGAAAACGCCGATGGCGCCGGAACGCAGAAAATCTCGTCGCGTGCGACATGGCGTCCGATGAGATTGCCGACGCCGTAGAAAAAAGGATCGCCCGAGGCGAGAACGACCGTCGGTCTGCCGCGCTGCGCAAGGATGCGCGGGATGGCGTCGGTCAGCGGCGAGGGCCACTGCAGGCGCTCGGCGGGCGCTTCGATCATCGCGAGATGGCGGGCGCCGCCGACGATCAACGAGGCCTGGGCGACGAGCGCGCGCGCCGCCGGCGTCAGCGCGTCGGCGCCGTCTTCGCCCAGCCCGATCAGCGACAGCCACGGCGCGCTCATGTCGCTTTCCGCGACGTATAGACCCAGTCGCGCGCGCCCTCGCGGGCAATGCGGCGCGTGCCGCTGGCGCCGATGACGACGAGCGTCGACATGTCGACCTTGTCGCCCTCGGCTTCGTCGAGCCGCGTCAGGATGATTTCCTCATTTTCGCGGCCGACGGATTTTGCGAGACCGACAAAAGTCTCGCCGGGAAGATGACGACGCAGCAGCGCGAAGGCGTCAGTGATGCGGGTCGGCCGCGCGCGCGACGCCGGATTGTAAAGCGCGATGACGAAATCGCCCTGCGCCGCATGTTCGAGCCGCTTGGCGATGACTTCCCACGGCTTGAGATTGTCGGACAGCGAGATCGCGCAAAAGTCATGGCCGAGCGGGGCGCCGAGCCGCGCCGCCGCCGCCTGCATCGCCGACACGCCGGGAATTACGTGAATGTCGAGATCGCGCCATTGGCGCGGTCCGCCATCGACTGCTTCGAACACCGCCGCCGCCATCGCGAAGACGCCGGGGTCGCCGCCAGAAACGACGGCCACGCGGCGGCCCTGCGCGGCGCGCGCCAGCGCCTCTTGGGCACGATCAATTTCGACGCGGTTGTCGCTTGCAAGTCGCGTCTGCCCTGCGCGCTCCGGCACGCGCGCGACGTAGGGCGCATAGCCGATAATATCCTGCGCCTCGTCGAGCGCCGCCTGCGCCTCGTGAGTCAACCAGCGCGCGCCGGCCGGACCCAAGCCGACAATGTAAAGCGCGCCGCTCAAGGGCGCCGGCCTCGCCCGGGCACCAGCGCCATCGAGAAATAGGGCGCTTCGTCGTCGCGCTTGTCGACGAAGCGCATGATCTTCTCGCCCGGCATCGCGCCGCGTTCGACATAGATTGCGCGATCGATGACGCCGGCGCGAGTCATGGCGCGACGCAGCTTGGCGAAATTGCCGCCAAGCTTCATCACCACCGCGGCGTCGGTTTCGGCGAGGCGGGACGCAAGTCTGTCTTCGTCGAGCGTCGCCGGCAGAACGGTGAGAATGTCGTCGCCCCAGGCCATCGGCTGGCGCGCCGCGGCGAAACATCCCGACATGCCAGACACGCCAGCGCAAATCTCGATACGAAAGCGCGCGTCAAGCCGCGCGAACATATGCATGAAGGAGCCGTAGAGCAGCGGATCGCCTTCGCAGAGCAGCGTTACGTCGCGACCGGCTTCAAGCTCGGCCCGAATGCGCATCACGCAATCTTCATAGAAGCGCTGAAGCGACGAGACATATTCCGGCTGATCGAAAGGAATCTCCGTCGTCACCGGATAGAGCAGCGCAATCTCTTGGCACCCCGGCGCGAGATAGGGCGCGGCGATCGCGCGCGCGTGGCTTTCGCGTCCGCGCTTGGCGAAAAAGGCGACGACTTTGGCGGTGCCGATGAGGCGCGCGGCCTTGACGGTCACAAGCTCCGGATCGCCGGGGCCGAGACCGACTCCGATCAGCGCCCCGAGCGCCGCGACCCCTTCACGCGATGTCGACGCGAGCGCGTTCATTCCTTTTCGCTCGCAAGCGCATTGATCGCGGCGGCGGCCATCGCGCTGCCGCCCTTGCGCCCCTTGACGATGACGAAGGGAATGCGGGCGTCTTGGCGCAGCGCTTCCTTCGATTCCGCCGCGCCGACGAAACCGACCGGCATGCCGATGATCGCCGCCGGCGGCGGCGCGCCTTCGTCGATCATTTCCAGAAGGCGGAAAAGCGCCGTCGGCGCATTGCCGATGGCGACCACCGCGCCTTCAAGCCGATTGCGCCACAGCTCCAGCGCCGCGGCGCTGCGCGTGTTGCCGATTTCGGCGGCGAGCGCCGGCACGTGCGGTTCGAGCAGCGTGCAGACGACCTGATTATCCGCGGGCAGGCGCGAACGCGTCACGCCGTGCGCGACCATGTTGGAGTCGCACAAAATAGGCGCGCCGTTCCGCAGCGCGTCGCGCGCCGCCGCCACGAAATCGGGCGAGAACTCGATGTCGTCGGCAAGCTCCACCATGCCGCAGGCGTGGATCATGCGCACGGCGATCATTTCCTGCTCGGGCGTGAATCGCGACAGATTCGACTCGGCGCGAATCGTCGCAAAAGAGCGCGCATAAATCTGTGCGCCCTCGTGGATGTAGTCGAAACGAGCGTTCATTGCGGCCTTCTGGCTGCGCGTACGGAAAGTTCGCGCATCACGGCTTCGAACGAGAGCGATCGGAAACGCGGCGCGCAGTCGGCGCCGCCATTTTCGATGAGATCGAAACCCTCTGCGCTGGCAAGCAGCGTGACAGGCGAGGCGCTCTGCCGGGCGCAGCCTTTGGCGCAGCCGGAAAGATGCAGGCCGACGCCGTCAGCGCCGACGATCTTTTGCGCAAGCGGCGCCAGATCCATGACATGCGCGCGGGTTTCGGCGACCGCCTGGGGACATTCCGGCGCGCCGGGACAGGCGATGACCGCGAGGCGCTGGTCGTCAGCCGAGGTGATGAGGTCATGGTCGTCTGCGCGCGAGACGATGCGTCGCGCTGCGGCTTCATTGCGTGTGACGATCAGCAAGGCGCGCCATGGCGTGAGGCGCAGTTCGCCTGTTCCCTCGCTCGCCGCAAGATCGGCGACCGCCGCGAGTTCGTCTGCGCGCCAGCGGCCGAAAGGCGCGCCGACGCCGGCGAAAGCGACGGCGCCGCAGCGTTGCGCGCCAAAAACATGCGCCCATCGCGCAGGCGCGCGCGCTTCCTTGCAGTCGCGCATCACGAGTCCGGCCGAGCGGGGCAGCGCGTCGGCCCCGAGCGCCTCGACCAGCGTGCGGACGCGCCTGAAGCTACTTGCATGATGGTCGCGCAGCTCCACGAAGGCGCGCGCCAAACGCAGCGCAGCGTCGAGCGTTCCGCTGGCGGCGACGAACACGGCGCGATCGGGGACGCCGGCGATACGGATCGCGATCCCTCGCTTCGCAGCCGCTTCGATGCGGATGTCGGCTTCGACCTCGGCGAGCGACAGTGGGCCGCCATCATCGAGCAGGAACAAAAATTTCGGCGGCAGCGCGCGCAGCGTCGCGTCTCGCTGCAGCTCGATGGCGAGTTCCGCCGCCATGGCGTTGGCGTCGAAAGCGCCGGGCGCCAGTCCGGCGAGCGGCGACGCAATGACATTCGTGACGCGTTCCGCATCGACATTCGGCGCGAGCATGCCGATCGCATCGAGCCTTTGCAGAGCTTGGGCGATCGTCGACTCGCTGATCCCGCGTAGCTGCAGTTGCGCGCGCTGCGAAAGGTCGATAAGGCCGTTGCCGCAGCTATCCGCGATGCATGCGATCTCGCGCGCCTGCGCCTCGGTCAGGCGAGAGCCGACCGCCTTGGCGCGGATCAGCAGGCCGTCGCCGCTCGGCATCGGCGCAAAGGCGCCTGGACACCAGCCTTTGATTTCAGGCCCTGTCTGCAAGACGCCCTCCCTCTTGGCGCTCAATATCGCTTAAGGCGTCGCGCACGCTGTTGCGCTGCGTCTTCCATAAGCCGCGCGCGAGCGCCTCGCTAAAAGCGCGCGCCACCGCCTCCAGCGCGCGGGGATTCTCTGCGGCAAGAAAATCGCGTGTGGCATCATCGCCCAAGGTGGCGTCAAAAGCGAGGTCGAATTGCGCCTCGCTGATGAGGCCGCTTGTCGCGGCGAAGGCATAGAGATTGTCGATCGACTCTGCAATCTCGCCGGCGCCGCGGTGGCCGTGCCGCATCTGGCCCTGCAACCATCGCGGATTGGCGAGGCGCATGCGCAGAACCCGCGCGATATCATCTTTAAGCGCGCGCACTCGCAACCGCTCGGGTCGCGTCGAATCGAGGTGCAGGAGATCGGCGTCGCCGCCGAGCAGGGCGTTGGCGGCGGCGAAGCCGCCCTCGTAATCGGCGAAGGCAGGTCCGATCAGAACATCGACCTCCGCCATGTCCTGAACATGGACATGCGCATCGGCTGCGGCGACGCGCGCGCTGAACGCCGCGACAGCCTCTTGGCTCTCGCCGGCGCGATCATAGGCGTGACTCGCGGCGGAAAGATACGCGCGCCCCAGATCGTCGCGGTCCGACCATTCGCCGCGCAGCACGCGATCGCTCACGCCAAGGCCGTAAGTTCCGTCAGCGGCGCCGAAGACGCGGCGCAGATCGTCTGCCGCCTTCAGTGGATTGAAGCCAGAGTCTTCATCGAGCGCCGCGACGGCGCGCACGGCGTCGTCGAAAAGCGCGACAAGATTTCCGAACATGTCGCGGAACAGCCCCGAGATTTGCAGGGTTACGTCGACGCGCGGAAAGTCGAGTCGCGCCTGCGGCAGAATTTCAAAGCCGATGACCCGCGCGCTGGCGTCGTCCCAGCGCGGCGCGACGCCGAGGAGCGCAAGCGCTTGTGCGAAATCCTCACCGCCGGTGCGGATCGTTGCGCTGCCCCACAGGTCGAGCATAATGTGGCGCGGGAATTCGCCATGCTGCTGCGCATGGCGCGTCATTATCTCGGCGGCGGCGCGGCGGCCGATGTCATAGGCGGTCTGCGTCGGCGCATGGCGTGGATCGATGCAATAGAGATTGCGGCCCGTCGGCAGGACGTCGGCGCGCCCGCGCGACGGCGCGCCGGCCGGCCCGGGCTCAATGAAGCGGCCTGCAAGCGCGGCGATAAGCGCCTCGCGTTCGGCGCGCGCGCAGGCGTCGCGCGTGGGATCGGCGTTTGAAATTTCTTGAGCGCGGCCGAAGACATGCAGTCCGTCGCCGATGCGCATCTCCTTAAGATCGCACATCCAGGCGTCGAGTCGCGTCAAGGTTTCGGCAATCTCCATCTCGCGCGAGACGCCGCATTCTGATGCAAGCCCGCTGCGCTCGGCTTCGTCGATGATGGCGCCGGCGATGAGTCGCGCGCGACGCGCGTCGAGCGCGCTCGCGGTCGCATATTCGTCGAGCAGAGTTTCGATCTTTGCCGCCGCGTCGAAGAGTTCGGCGTTAACAAGCGGCGGGGTCAGATGGCCGATCGTCACCGCGCAGGCGCGGCGCTTCGCCTGCGCGGCTTCGCCGGGATCATTGACGATGAACGGATAGATGAGCGGCGTCGGACCGAGCACCGCTTCCGGCGCGCAGGCCTCGGACAGCATGACCGACTTGCCGGGAAGCCATTCGAGCGTGCCATGCGCGCCGAGATGAATGAGCGCGTCGATCTTTCGCACATGTCGCAGCCAGAGATAAAAGGCCACATAGGCATGACGCGGCGGCCGCTGCACGTCGTGATAGGACTCGTAGCGCTCAGTGCGCGCGCCCCGATCGGGCTGCAGAGCGACGACGAGCTTGCCGGCTTCAACGCAGGAGAAGCGCAAGGCTCGGTCGACGACGGCGGGGTCATCCTGCGGCGCGCCCCATGCGTCGCTGACGCTTATGATGAAGTCGGTGGGAAGGGTTGAGAGCAACGCCAGATAGTCGTCGAGCGAAAAATTGACGACGAACTTCTGATCTTCAAGGCATCGCAACAAAGATGACGCGCGCTCCTTCTCCCGCTGGCGGGAGAAGGAGTCGTCGCAGAGCGACGACGGATGAGGGCCCTCACTCGACCTTGCGTCGCAAGGCCACTCTCTCCCGACGCAAACCGGGTGTTCCCGGTTTGCGCAATTCATGCTGAAGTCGGCAAGAGCCGACTTCAGTTCGGGAGAGGGGAGCGCGTTGTCGGCATCATTGCCAACGTCATACCCGGCCTCGCTTAGCGCCGAGACGATCTCCTGCACGCTCGCCTCCGCGTCGAGGCCAATGGCGTAGCCGCCGCGGCCGCGCCGCGCCGGATAGTCGGAGAGAATGAGCGCGAGGTTTTTTTCCTGATTGGGCTTGCGCCGCAACCGCGCCCAGTTCGACGCGAGCTCTGCGACGAAGTCGATGCGCGAACGCTCCGGCGCATGGCGCGTTTCGCTGAACTCCGCCGCAAGACGCAGCGGCGCTTCCTCCTTGAAGGAAATCGCGCGTGTGAAGATGCGTCCGTCGACTTCCGGCAAGACGACATTCATCGCGAGATCGGCGCCGTTCGCTCCACGCGTCGAAGCTTCCCAAGCTTCGCGCGAAGAGGTCGCGAGAGCGACCTGCAGCACCGGCGCATCTGCAAGATCGAGCACGCTTCCCTTGTCGCGACGCGCCGAAAAGGCGGTGGCGTTGAGGATGACGTCGGGCGCGAAGGTCTCGAGCGCGCGTGACACAAAGGCTTCGCTCTCGGCCTCTTTCAGGCTCGCCACATAAATCGTCTCGACCGCAAATCCGCGCTCGGCCAGCGCGTCGGCGAGCGCGACGATCGGCGCGGCGTCATCCGCGAGGAACATCGCACGATAGAAGACGATCGTCGTCCGCAACGCGCCGTCGGCGCGGCAGGCGGCGGCGAATCGCCCGGCGTTGGCCACGGGAACGCTCTCGCGCCACTGCGCTGGATGGCCGGCGAGAGTCGCGGCATGGCCGAGGAAGGAACGAAGATTGTCGGGACCGCCATCCTGAAAGAACCGCCAGATCCGATTGAGCGTCGCGTTATCGAGCGTTGAAGCGTGCTGCAGGCGCGCGTCGTCATGAGCGTCGCCGGGTGTGATCGCGAGCGCGATTTTCTTCGCGCGCGCGAGCGCCTCCAGTTGCTCGACGCCATACGCCCAATAGTCCTTGCCGCCGAGCAGCCGCACGACGATCAGCCGCGCATGTCGCGCGACAGTGTCGAGATAAAGATCGACGGAATAGGGGTGCTTCAACTGCGCCAGCGACGCGCAGCGCAGGCTTGGAAGTATCGCGGACCGTTGCTCATAGAGCCGCGCCAGCAGGCGCAGCTCGGAATCCGAAAAGGACAGAAATACGATTTCGGCGGGAGATTGCCCAAGGTCGACTGCCGCGCCGGCGTCGTCGAGACTGTGGAGATCGCGCGGGAGAAGATGCATGGCGCCTCACGGCAGCGCCAGCGTCGCGATGACGGCGTCGCGATTGAGGCCCTTTTCGCCGATAATCACGATACGGCTCATGCGACGTTCGTCGGGCTTCCAGGCGCGATCGAAATGATGCTCGACGCGCGCCCCGACGCCTTGCACGAGCAGGCGCATCGGCTTGCCGACGACTTCGACGAATCCCTTGATGCGCAGCACGTCATGGGCGCGCGCCGCTTCGGCGAGTCTCGCAACGAGCGCCGCCGGATCATTGATGGCCGAAAGCGACACGACGAAGCTGTCGAAGTCGTCATGGTCATGTTCCGCGTCGACGTCATGATGCGACGGACGGTTCGCCAGATCATCCTCCGCCGCTGCGGAAAGGCCGAGCAGCACCAGCGGATCAACCCGCCCTCCAGAGGCGCGCACGACCTTCGCGCCTTGCCGCGCGCCCCGCGCCAGACGATTGGCAACGTCGCGTTCTTCCGCGGCGTCGAGCAGATCGGTCTTGTTGAGGATGACGAGATCGGCGCAGGCGAGCTGATCTTCGAATACTTCTTCGAGCGGATTGTCGTGATCAATCGTTTGCGTCTCTTCGCGTTCCCGGGCGATCGCATCGAGATCATCGGCGAAACGTCCTTCCGCCACGGCCTTGCCGTCGATGACGGCGATGACGCCGTCGACCGTGAGCTTGGAGCGGATCGCCGGCCAGTCGAACGCCTTGACCAGCGGCTTCGGCAACGCGAGCCCGGAGGTTTCGATGATGATGTGGTCGGGACGCTTCTCATGCGCCAGCAGCGCCTCGATCGCCGGCACGAAATCGTCGGCGACGGTGCAACACAGGCAACCATTGGCGAGTTCGACGATGTTCTCTTCGGGGCAGTTGTCGATTCGGCAGGCGCGCAGAATTTCGCCGTCGACGCCGACGTCGCCGAATTCATTAATGACGAGCGCGAGACGCCGGTCCTTGGCGTTTTCGAGCACATGACGAATGAGCGTGGTCTTACCCGCGCCGAGAAAGCCGGTGACGATCGTTGCAGGAATTTTGGCGCCGCTCACGAGACCTCCCGTTCCCGCGACAGCAGTCGCCAGACGAGTCCGACAAGCGCGCCCGCAAGCGCCCAGCTGACCGCTTGCACCGCGAGCGAAGAGGCCGCGAAGCGCGCGGCAAGTTCGGCGGGCGCCGTGCTCTCGGGCGTAGCGGGCTGCGGCGCGAAGAACTGCGGCAGGATGATCAGCGCGACGCCGACGATCTTTGCCGCCGCTGAGTCGAGCCGTAGTAGAGCAAACAGTCCGGCGCCGGTCGCAAGCGCCGTCGCGAGCCACCAGATTTGACGCGCGGCGAGATCGGTTTCCGCCATGCCGGGAAGCTGCGGCGCGAGGCCGAGACTCGTCGCAAGTCCGGTCGCGGCGAAGGCGCAGGCGCCCCAAAGCGCGGCGCGGCGCGGCGCGATGGCGTCGCCCGACAGAAGCATCGCGGCGAGCAGGATGAGCGCATAGCCGATCGAGAAGGCGACAGTCGCGACGCTCGTCGCCGCCGTGCGGCTCAAGCCGGACAAAGCGGCGCTCGCCTCGGCGCCGTCGTGCGCATGCTGCGCCGTTTCATAGACCTCGGCGGCGAGGATGAGCGGGGTCGTGGTGACGTGCTGCAAGGCCGCGACTGCAAGCCCGGCGACAAGTCCGGCGATGACGCCGGTCATCAATACGCGCGCGATCAAGCGCGTTGTGGCCTAGTGGCAGGGAAAAGAGAGCGCGTGGCGCGTATCATGCGACGCGTCGTGGACGCTTTCGGGATAAGCAAAGCCCGCAAGCCAGACGAGGCCAAAGCCGAGAACGAGCGCAATGGCGGCGGCGCGCAGCGCCTCGAGTCTCGAAGAGGCGAGGGCGGTGGAATTAACGGATGAGTTGGCGGTCATATCGGTCTCCCTGCCGCCCCACCGGCGGCGATGCGATTAACGCGACGATCGGCGACGATCGCCCTATGACGGCAGGTCTCCTGGCTCCCGGGTCGTCGGACCGCGCCGCCTTCCCAAGCGTCATGCTCAGTGGCCGATGGCGCGGACCTTGCCGGCTACAGTTGCGGGGGCAGCCGCGGATATCGGACCTAAGGCCCGCGCCGCGTTCCCTTTTCACTTCTTGCGAAGGACCGTCCCGACTAGTCATATGCGCGGCTCATGCTTCCGTCAAACCCAGGTGGAGGCGAGCAACGCGCCTCCCCTCATGCTGAGGAGCCTGCGTAGCAGGCGTCTCGAAGCGCGAGGGGAGGAATGGTTTCGGCGAGGATTTCCTCGTCCTTCGAACGCCGCCTTCGATCTCGGGCCTGTCCGAGATCGATGTCTTATGCGTAAGTCGGGTAAACCCGACTTACGGGGGGGCTCCTCAGGATGAGGAAATCCATTGCTTGATGGTGGAGAGCGCGTGGAGCGGCAATGACCGAGATGAACGAAGACGACGAGGCGCGCCGCCATCGTCTCAAAATGGAGAAGCGCAAGGCCGTCCAGGACGCCGAGGTCGCCGGCAAGACCATCTCGCGCAAAGGCCTGCTGATGGTCCACACCGGCGCTGGCAAAGGCAAGTCGACCGCGGCCTTCGGCCTCGCGCTGCGCGCTCTCGGCCATGGCTGGAAAATCGGCGTCGTTCAATTCGGCAAGGGCCAGTGGCGCAGCGGCGAGCGCAATATGCTCGAAAAGCTCCGCCAAGAGTTCGGTCGAGTTTCCTGGCATACGCTCGGCGAGGGTTTCACCTGGGAGACCCAGGACCGCGCCCGCGACGAAGCTGCGGCGCGCCGCGCCTGGGACAAGGCGCGCGAACTGATGGATGACCCTGAGATTCGTTTGCTCGTGCTCGACGAATTGAATATTTCGCTTCGCTACGAGCATTTGCCGCTCGAGGAGGTGCTTGGCGCGCTCGCCGCGCGGCGCGCGGACCTCAACGTTGTCGTGACCGGACGCAACGCCAAGCCGGAACTGATCGCCGCGGCCGATCTCGTCACCGAGATGACCCTGGTCAAGCACCATTTCGGCGCTGGCGTCAAAGCGCAGGAGGGGATCGAATTCTAACCTCGAACGCAAGCCATGAAGGCTGATGGCCTATCGCTCTTGGCGCCGGCTCGCGTAGCGAATACGCTTCGCGTCTCAGGCGGTAGGATGAGCAGCTGGAACCTGCGCCCGCGACGCAAGCGCTCGAAGGAAACGGGTCTTTCGGCGCGCGTCAGTCCCGGCCGGACTGTCAAAATCATCTGGACCAGAAGGCTCGATGGACGTTTACGACGCGCTCCGCTTTTCCGTTGCGAGAATATCCAACGAATTGTTTTCGGCGGGATCGATCTTTTCGGTCTATTCCCTGGCGACGACGTTTGTCATCGCCGTTTGCGCGTTGGCCTATCAGCGCAAGATCCGCCGAGGACGCGTCAATCTACGCGCCATCGCCCGCGCGATCTTCAGCAGGAAAATCCTGCTCACCGCGTCGTTTGCCGCTGACGTCAAACTCTTCGTGCTGAGCGTCGTTTTCATGCCGGTCGTGGTGGGCGCTCTTGTCATATCCTCGAACGCCGTCGCGACGGTGGTGAGCGCTGCGCTGCACAGTTCATTCGGCGCGACCGCGCCGGTCGCCTGCTGCGATCTGTCGATAAAAGTCTTTTCTACCGTCGTGCTGTTTCTGGCCTATGAGATCGGCTATTGGGTCGATCACTGGCTCAAGCATCGCATCCCGTTCTTGTGGGAGTTTCACAAGGTGCACCACACGGCGGAGGCGCTGACGCCGGTGACGAACTTTCGCAATCATCCGATCGACAACATATTTTTTGGCTACATGCTCGCGATATTCATCGGCTCGGCGGCGGGCGCATTGGCCTGGCTTTTTGGGCGAACCACGGAATCGTTCACGGTGGACGGGAAGAACATTCTCTTCCTTTTCTTCCTTTGGACGATCGGACATCTTCAGCATTCGCAGTTCTGGATTCCCTTTCGGGGACTGCTGGGACACATCGTCCTCAGTCCCGCGCATCACCAGATCCATCACTCGACGCATCCCGAGCATTTTAATCGAAACTTCGGCAGCGTCCTCGCCGTTTGGGATTGGATGTACGGCTCTCTCGAGATGCCTTCAAAAACCAATCCGCGCCTGAAATACGGCGTCGAGGAAGAGGGCGCGGACCCGCATTCGGCGTTCGGATTGTTGGCAACCCCGATTGTGAGAGCGGCCCTCGCGCTCTGGCGCGCGCTCGCCGATGCATGGCGAGCAGGGATCGAGCGAATGGAGCAGCGCCGTCAGAGGCCGAAGAGCACAGGCATATTTTGAGCCGCATTCGCGCTGATTTGCTGCTTGTGCTGGCCGCTCTGATTTGGGGGACGGCCTTCATCGCTTAAAAGAACGCCGGCGCGCTTATGGGGCCGGTCACATTCGTCGGCGTCCGATTTCTCTTGTCGTGCGTCGCGCTCGCGCCGTTGGCGCTCTATGAGCGCCGTCACAGCGGGTTTCGGCTGAACAGAAGCGAATTGCTGCTCGCCGGGCTGATCGGCTTGTGCGTTTTCGTCGCCGCCGCTTTGCAGCAAGTGGGGCTCGCCACGACGACCGCCACCAACGGCGGATTTCTCACCGCGCTCTATGTGATCCTCGTTCCGCTGTTCGTTTTTGTGCAAACTGGCGTCAGACCGCGGCGCGTCGTTCTCGCGGCCGGCTTTGTATCCGTCGCCGGCGCCTGGCTCCTGACGGACGGCGCCCAGTTTGGGAGCTGGACGTCGGGCGACGGCCTGGTGTTGATCGCGGATGTCGCCTGGGCGGCCGGGATCAGTCTTCTGCCAACCTTTCTCGGTCGCGCCGATCGGCCGTATTTTCTGGCCTTCGCGCAATTCGGCGTCGTCGGCGTTCTCGGAATGGTCGCTGGGCTTGGTCTCGAGCCTTTTTCGCAAGCGGGCCTGATCTCGGCGCTGCCGTCGATCCTCTATGCGGGGCTTTGCTCCGGGGGGATCGCGTTCACCCTTCAGCTCGTCGCGCTCAAATATACGCCTGCGGCTGAAGCCGCGCTGATCATGTCATTGGAGAGCGTTTTCGCAGCCCTATCGGCCGTCGTCCTTTTGTCCGAGCGTCTGACGGAGGCCGCGATCCTCGGCGGCGGGCTGATCCTGCTCGGCGTTGTCTTGGTCGAAGCCGGACCGGCGATGCAAAATATTCGGCTGCCGCAATTTTGGGTTTGGTTGACCCAAGCGCCGCAATATCGAAATTGGTTGACGCAAGTCTGGGGCAAGGCGCGCTAGGGTCCAGACTCATTCACAGCCAGAGGGCGATGGCGGCGAGGCGCGCCACCTTCTACATGCTTGCGGCAGCCTGCGTGTTGCTTCAATCGTCGTCGTGAAGCAAGCCGCAGCAGCATGGGAGATTTCAACATGAAACATGTGATGGTCGCGTTGATTCTGTCTTCGGTTCCCGTGACGGCGGCCATGGCCCAGTTTACCGGTCCCTCTGCCGCAACCAGCAGCCGGCCAAGCGCCGTCGCTGCGGTTTCGCGAGCCCGCCCCGGCAGCTATGTCACACTGAAGGGGAACATCGTCTCACATCAACGATCGGACTATTTCCTCTTCCGCGACGCAACGGGAGACATCCGCGTCGAGATCAGCTCGCCTGTCTTCGCCGGTCGAGCGGTCACGCCGGAAACGCGCGTCCGTCTGGTGGGCGAAGTCGATGTCGGCCTCGCGGGCCGCTATGTCTGGATCCAGTCGCTGGAAATCCTGCCCTAGGGCGCACCTCATAACCAATAGCTGACGGTTGCAGCGATGCAAACGGCGGCGAGGAAGTTCGTGGCGTTGCGGTCATAGCGCGTCGCCACGCGTCTGAAGCCCTTCAGGCGGCAGAACATGCGTTCGATCGCGTTGCAATTCCGGTAGAGGAAAGGCGAGAGACAGTTCTTCCATTTGCGATTGGTCTTGGGCGGGATGTTGGGCATGACGCCGCCCTAAGCTCTGCGCCTACTGTGCTGTGGGCGACTTGGCCGCCAGTAAGCATGCAGGCGAGCGGGCGACATTGGGTATCGGTCAGCGCATGGATTTTGGTCGTGCGCCCGCCGCGCGACCGGCCGACGGCCTGATTTTTCTTCTCCCCCCCTTTGCCGCCGCTGGCCGAGCGGTGCGCCTTCACCGGAGTCGATGAGAGCAATTTATGGCTCCGGATCCCAGAGCGCATTCATGAATCATCGATGCAGGAATGCGCCATATTTTTGAATCGACGCATTTTCCATGACGAACCGGCGTCTGGCTTCGGCGGAAAGCTCGAGCAGCGCAAAAAAAGCGGAAGCCGACGCTCGATCAGGTCGAGAACGTCGGCTCCAAAATGATCTGCGCGGTAACCGGCCGATCGCCCGCCAAAAGACAAGGGCCGGGAGCTCGCGCGCCCGGCAAGTCATTCGGCAGGGGTATTTGTTACTGGATCATGCGGGCGGTAGAGCCAACGCCCTCGCCTTGTATGCCGCCGCGGTTGCCCGTGCCGTTGGTTCCTTCGGGAGAAATCCAGTCCGGAACCCAGGTCAGAGCGACGATAACGAACGCGACGAAGGCGGCGATCCAAAGCAGCATCTTGCCGACATCGCCAGAGCTGTGAACGTTAACGGCCATGCGTTTTCCCCCTGTTCTTGATTTTACGTGAATGCTTGCCGCATCGAGGGGGAGCCTAGCGTGTTTCCAGGCGGATGGCAATGCGACTCAAGCGCCGACCGAAAAATCGACATGTTCATTATGATTCAGTGTATTAACATGCGACAACTGGTCGCGGACTTTGCAAAAAATTAAGCCCCCTCGCCTCTCTTCGCGCCGCTTCGGCTAGAGCCCTTGCCCGACGTAGGCGCATACCCTATAAGCGCGCCATTCCACAGGCGAGAGTTACGCGGCGTCTGCCTCAAGACGTCGCTCCGGTGGCCGGCTTCCGGCCTCATCCATCTTTCGCCGAGGCTCAACCGGAGAAACGATAATGGCTCTTCCCGATTTCACCATGCGCAGCCTGCTGGAGGCTGGCGCCCATTTCGGCCATCAGTCGCACCGCTGGAACCCGAAGATGGCGCCATTTATTTTCGGCGCCCGCAATAACATCCACATCATCGATCTCGCGCAGACGGTGCCGCTGCTGCATCAGGCGCTGAAGACGGTTTCTGACACCGTCGCCAAGGGCGGCCGGGTGCTGTTCGTCGGCACCAAGCGCCAGGCGCAGGAGCAGATCGCCGAGGCCGCCAAGCGTAGCGCGCAATATTACATCAACTCCCGCTGGCTGGGCGGCACACTGACCAATTGGAAGACGATTTCCGGTTCGATCAACCGCCTGCGCAAACTCGACGAGCAGCTTTCGGCTGGCGCTTCGGGCATCACCAAGAAGGAACGGCTGCTGCTGACCCGCGAGCGCGACAAGCTCGAAAAGGCGCTCGGCGGCATCAAGGATATGGGCGGCACCCCGGACCTGATCTTCGTGGTCGACACGAATAAGGAGCAGCTCGCGATCAAGGAGGCGAACCGCCTCAAGATTCCCGTGGTCGCGGTGCTCGACACCAATTGCGATCCGGACGGCGTCACCCATCCGATCCCGGGCAATGACGACGCCGGCCGCGCCATCGCGCTCTATTGCGATCTCGTCGCGCGCGCCGCGATCGACGGCATTTCGCGCAGCCACGGCGCGATGGGAGTCGACCTTGGCGCCGAGGAGGCTCCTGCGCTCGAGCCGGCTCTCGAGGCCGGCCCGGTAATCCGCGAAGACTTGCGTACGGCCGAGGAAATCGCCGCTGAGGCCGCCGGCGCCGATGCGGAGACGCCTGTCGAAGCCTTCGAACTGCTTTCCGCGCCGCGCGGCGCGCCGGACGATCTCGCCAAGCTGCACGGCGTCGGTCCGCAGCTTGTCAAGAAACTGAACGACGCCGGCGTCTATCACTATTGGCAGCTCGCCGCGATGACGCCGGCGAATGTGGAAAAGCTCGACGCCGAATTGAAGCTGAACGGCCGCATCGCGCGCGACGGCTGGGTCGATCAGGCGAAGGCGCTGCTCGCCGCATAATTTGGTTCGTCAAGTCCAATGCTTAAGAGGCGCGCGCCGGTCCAATGGGCCGGCGTCGTCGCATGACTCCTCGAGAAGGAATTTCGACCATGGCTACGATCACCGCCGCCCTTGTCAAGGAACTGCGCGAGAGCACCGGCGCGGGCATGATGGATTGCAAGTCGGCGCTCACCCAGACCGAGGGCGATTTCGAAGCGGCGGTCGACTGGCTGCGCAAGAAGGGCCTCTCCAAGGCCGCGAAGAAGGCCGATCGTGTCGCCGCCGAGGGGCTTGTCGCGGCGCTGACGGGAGATAAGCAGGGCGTTGTCGTCGAGGTGAATTCAGAGACGGACTTCGTCGCCCGCAACGCCGACTTCCAGACGCTGGTGAAGAACATCGCCGAAGTCGCGCTGAAAAGCGGCAAGACCGACGTCGAGGCGCTCGGCGCGCAAGCCTATCCCGGCGGCGGCACGGTGAGCGAAGCGGTCACCAACGCGATTGCGAGCATCGGCGAGAACCTGACGTTGCGCCGCGCTGCGGCGGTCAGCGTCGCTGAAGGCGTCGTCGGCCGCTATGTCCATGCGCAGGTGGTCGACGGCGAGGGCAAGATCGCGGTGATCGTCGCGCTCGAATCGACAGGCGACAAGGAGGTGCTGGCGACGCTCGCGCGCCAGCTCGCGATGCATGTCGCCTCGGCCAATCCGCTGGCGCTCGACGCCTCCGGCCTCGATCCGGCGACGGTCGAGCGCGAGAAGAGGCTGCTTGCCGAGAAGAACGCCGGCAAGCCGGAGAACGTGCTGCAGAAGATCATCGACTCGGGGTTGAAGACCTACGCCAAGGAGGTCTGCATGCTCGATCAGGTCTCGAACCATCCGGACCACAACAACAAAACCGTCGCGCAGGCGGTCAAGGAGATCGAAGGCAAGGCCGGCGCCCCGATCGCCATCAAGGGCTTCGAGCGCTACGCGCTCGGCGAAGGCATCGAGAAGCAGACGAGCGACTTCGCCGCCGAAGTGGCGGCGGCTGCGAAGGGGTGAGTCATTCCCTCCGCTTGTGGTGAAAAGGTTAGTGAGGGCCGGGGCGTTTACCCCGGCCTTTTTTTGTTTCCGCGAAACCTCTCCGCGTCATGCCCGGCCTTGTGCCGGGCATCCACGCCGGGTCTACGCAACGGCGCCGCGTGGATGGCCGGGACAAGCCCGGCCATGACGGCTGAAACTTCCGGCCGTTATTCCCTCTGCAACGCCGCGACCTTCGCCTCATCCTCCTTCGGGCCACGTGCGTGAAGAGGATGCAACAGCTGTTGGCGATGCTTTTGGTTGTCGCGCGCCCGCGAAACAATCGCGGGCGCGCGGCGTTTAGCTCCTGACATTGATCTTCGCCTGCATGGCGAAGATCGAGCAGAGGGAGCATCAGATGCGCGCCAAGAAAACCGCCGCAGACCAAACGATTCGCGGACCGCGCGCACAAAGCGCGATCGAAACCGCCACCTCCGTGTTCGGCTTTGACGATGCGCCGTCCGCGCGGGAACTGCGCGACCCTCGCGATCTCTATCCAAAACCTCCCTTTGAGAAACAGACGCAGCCGTGGCCGGGGCTGGCTGGGAGCATGACGCCGCGCCCGGATCATGGCGAGCAAAGCTATCGCGGCTCCGGCCGTTTGCTTGGCCGCAAGGCGCTGATCACCGGCGGCGACAGCGGCATCGGCCGCGCTGCGGCGATCGCCTTCGCGCGCGAGGGCGCCGACGTTGCGATCAATTATCTGCCAGAAGAGGAAGTGGACGCGCAGGAGGTCATGGACCTGATGGGCGAAGCCGACGTCAATGCGGTTGCGCTTCCCGGCGGTATTCGCGACGAAGGATTTTGCCGCAAGCTTGTCGACGACGCGGCGCAAGATCTCGGCGGTTTGGACATTCTCGTCAACAACGCCGCGCGTCAGCATGCGCGCAAATCGATCCTCGACATCACGACCGAAGATCTCGACTGGACGTTCCGCACCAATCTCTACGCGCTGTTCTGGATCACGAAAGCTGCGCTGCCGCATCTGCAGCCGGGCTCCGCGATCATCAACACAAGTTCGATCGTCGCTTTCGATCCCTCTCAGCATCTTTTGGACTATTCGGCGACCAAGGCAGCCATTCTCAATTTCAGCCGATGTCTGGCGAAGCAGCTTGCCGAGAAAGGCATAAGGGTCAACGCCGTCGCGCCCGGCCCGTTCTGGACGGCGTTGCAGCCAAGCGGCGGACAGTTTCCCGATCACCTCGCCGAATTTGGCGCCGACACGCCGCTCGGCCGCCCGGGACAGCCGGCGGAAATCGCGCCGCTTTACGTTCTGCTCGCCTCAAGCGAAGCCAGCTTCACGACGGGCCAGGTGTTCGGCGCGACGGGCGGAGAGGTGGGCCCGTGACAAACCAGCTCTTGATGGCTCAGTAGCAGGTCGACGCATTTCTGCATTGGCGGCTCGCGCCGGCTCGGCGGCGGCCGCCTTCAAAGCGGGGGTCGCCCCTCACTTGCCGGCGTCGCGCGGCCTCCGTATGAAGATGCGCCCCGCCTCAGCCAGCGAGATACGCCTCATGTCCGACCCAACGTCGACGCGAAGATGGAAGCGCGTGATCGTCAAGCTGTCGGGCGAGGCGCTGCAGGGCGGCGCCCCGCATGGGCTCGACGCCGTCACGCTCGCCCGCATCGCCGCCGATCTCGCGACCGCCGCGGCGGCGGGGCATGAGATCGCCGTCGTCGTCGGCGGCGGCAATTTCTTTCGCGGCATCAAGGGCGCCGACACCGGCATCGAGCGCGCCCGGGCCGATTCGATCGGCATGCTGGCCACCGTGATGAACGGGTTGGCGCTCGAGCAGGCGGTCGAAGGGCAGGGCCGTCAAGCCCGCTGCCTCTCCGCCGTGACGATGCCGTCGGTCTGCGAATCCTTCTCGCGCCGCGCCGCGCTGCATCATCTCGCCAAGGGCCGCGTCGTCATCGCGGCGGGCGGCACCGGCAATCCGTTCTTCACCACCGACACCGGGGCGGTGCTTCGCGCCGCCGAACTCTCCGCCGACGCCGTGCTCAAGGCCACTCAGGTCGACGGGGTCTACACCGCCGACCCCAAGCGCGATCCGAGCGCACAGCGGTATGACCGCTTGAGCCATGACGAGGCGATCGGCAAAAATCTGGCAGTGATGGATACGGCGGCCTTCGCGCTCGCGCGCGAGAACAGAATTCCGATTCTCGTCTTTTCGATCGCCGAGGCCGGAGCGATCGACGCAGCGCTGTCCGGCAGGGGTCGCGCCACGCTCGTCGCGCCGTGAGACACTTTCGCACGTGAGCGGAAATCGTGCCATAAATCGTCGCGCCGCAGAGCCCGACTGGCGAAGCCGGCGGCGTGCGCGGCTTTCGCCACGCCAAATTCGAAAGCATCAGAGCCGCGCCGCGGTGACGGCGGCGGCTATTATCAAGACAGGTTATGCAAAATGGCGGAAACTTTTGACCTCGCGGAATTGAAGCGCCGCATGCAGGGCGCGCTCGCGACGCTCAAGCACGAATTCGGCGGACTGCGCACCGGACGCGCGTCGGCGAGCCTGCTCGATCCGGTTCATGTCGACGCTTACGGGCAGGTTTCGCCGCTCAATCAGGTGGCCACCGTCAGCGTGCCCGAGCCGCGCCTCCTTTCAGTGCAGGTTTGGGATAAGGCCTTGGTCATCGCCGTCGACAAGGCGATTCGCGAGGCGAACCTGGGTCTTCAGCCCACGGTGGAAGGGCAGATTCTGCGCATACGCATGCCGGAGCTGAACGAGCAGCGTCGCAAGGAACTCGTCAAAGTGGCGCATAAATACGCCGAGGAGGCGCGGGTCGCCGTGCGCCACGTGCGCCGCGACGGCCTCGACATTCTCAAGAAGTTGCTCAAGGATCACGCGATTCCCGAGGACGATGAGAAGCGCCACGAACAAGACGTACAGAAGGCCACGGATGAGACGGTGAAGGAGATCGACGCCGCGCTCGCCGCCAAGGAAAAGGAAATCATGCAGGTCTAGGACGCTGCAGGCCGTCGCGCGCAGGCGGCCGTTTGGAACCCGAGTATGACTGAAAGCGACATTCTGGAGGCGGAAACGAACGCGCAGCGCGGGTGCGCGGCGCCGCGTCATGTCGCGCTGATCATGGACGGCAATGGCCGCTGGGCGGCGCAACGGGGGTTGCCGCGATTCGAAGGGCATCGACGCGGCGTCGAGGCTTTGCGCCGCGCGGTGCGGGCGGCGATCAAGCTCAAAATCGGTTATCTGACGGTCTATTCGTTTTCGGCGGAAAACTGGTCGCGCCCGCGCGAGGAAGTGGAAAGCCTGCTGACGCTGCTGCATCGCTTCATCCGCAACGATCTTGCCGAATTGCACGCCAGCAATGTCCGCGTGCGCGTCATCGGCGCGCGCGCCGATCTCGCGCCAGACATTTCCGATCTGCTGCGCGAGGCCGAGCAGGTGACACAGGCGAACACCGGGCTCACTCTGGTGGTCGCTTTCAATTACGGCTCGCGGCAGGAAATCGCGGCGGCCGCGCGCGCGCTGGCCGAAATGGTGGCGCAAGGACGGCTCGCGCCCGAGGAGATCGACGCCGAAGCAATCGCGCGGCGGCTCGACACCGCCGACATTCCCGATCCGGACTTGATCATCCGCACCTCGGGCGAACAGCGGCTATCAAACTTCCTGCTATGGCAGGCCGCCTACAGCGAATTCGTCTTCCTGCCGATTCTCTGGCCGGATTTCGACGAAGCGGCGCTCTCGGCGGCGATCGCCGAATACGCCCATCGGGATCGCCGGTTTGGCGGGCTTGAGGCGGCGGCGCGCAGCGCCAAGACCGCTTCATGACCGCGGATCGCAGGGAGCGCGCCGGCAGCCATGCCAAGGCGTCGCTGCTTCGCGCGCCGGCGGGCGGCTTTGCCGATCTCGGACCGCGCGTGGCGTCAGCCGTGGCGATGGTCGTCGCGGCGCTTGGAACGCTCTATGTCGGCGGCGACGCCTTCGCCCTGTTCTGGCTTGCCGCCTCTTTCGCCGTCAGCTGGGAATGGCAAAACCTCATCGGCGGCGAGGGCCGCGCCGCTCGAATGGCGGTCGGCGGCGTGGCGGTCGCGGCCGCCGCGGCCTTTGGGCGCGTCGCCATGCCGGGCGCCGCGGCTCTGGCGATCGCGCTCCTCGCCCTTGCGAGTGCAGCCCTCGCAGGCGCCGACAGGCGGCTTTGGGCGGCGACGGGCGTCGTCTACGCCAGCGCGCCCGCCTTCGCCGTTTGCCTGTTGCGCGAATCGCCCGAGGTCGGCGCGCTCGCCATCGCCTTCCTGTTCGCCACCGTCTGGGGCACCGATATTTTTGCCTATTTCGGCGGCAGGCTGATCGGTGGACCAAAGCTCTGGCCCCGCGTATCGGCGGGAAAGACCTGGTCCGGCACGATCACGGGCGTGGTTTCCGGCGCTTTGCTTGGCCTTGGCGCCGCCTATTTCGGCGGTGGTCCGCAATTTGCGAACTGGCAAGTCTTCTTGCTGGGCCTCGCCGCCTCCGCCTTTTCGCAAGTCGGCGATCTGTTCGAATCCTCGGTCAAGCGCCGCTTCGGCGTCAAGGACTCGAGCCGGCTCATCCCGGGCCATGGCGGGGTTATGGATCGGCTCGACGGCTTCATCTTCGCCAGCGCTTTCGCAGCGGCGGTGGGCTTGCTGCGGGGCGGGCCGTCGGTGGCCGCGGGTCTCTTCTTCTGGTAAGGCGGAGCGGATGGCTTCAGGAAATGGACAGATTCAGGCTCGCGACGCGGCCAAGCCGCGGATGCGCGCGCCGCGTCGCATCGTTCTGTTGGGCGCGACAGGTTCGATCGGCCGTTCGACGGTTGATCTGCTTGAGCGCGATCCGGAAGGGTTTTCGGTTTCGGCTGTGGCGGGCGGACGCGACGTCGAGGCGCTCGCGCGCGTCGCCCGCGCGGTCAAGGCCGAATTCGCCGCGATCCGCGACGAGAGCGCCTATGGCGCGCTCAAGGCGGCGCTCGCCGGGACCAACATCCAAGTCGCCGCCGGACGCGAGGCGGTCATCGAGGCGGCGCTGCGCGACGCCGATCTCGTCGTCTCCGCCATCGTCGGCGCGGCCGGCGTAGAGCCGACCTACGCCGCGCTCGCCGCGGGCCGCGACGTGGCGCTCGCCAACAAGGAATGCCTGGTCTGCGCCGGCGTGCCCTTCATGCGCGCCGTCGCCGCGGCGGGGGTTCGGCTGCTCCCCATGGACAGCGAGCACAACGCCATTTTCCAGGCGCTCGGCGGCGAGGATCGCTCCCGCATCGAGCGCATGATCGTCACCGCCTCCGGCGGCCCGTTCCGCACCTGGAGCAAGGAGCGCATCTCGCAGGCGAGCGTCGAAGAGGCTCTCAATCACCCGAATTGGGCGATGGGCCCGAAAATCACCGTCGATTCCGCCGGCATGATGAACAAGGGGCTCGAATTGATCGAAGCCCATCATCTGTTTGGCGTGCCGGCCGAAAAGCTCGACGTCGTCGTTCATCCGCAGTCGATCGTGCATGGCCTCGTCGCCTTTTCCGACGGCTCGGTGACGGCGGGGATGGCCGTGCCCGACATGCGCACGCCGATCGCCCATTGTCTCGGCTACCCCGACCGGCTGACGACCCCGACGCCGCGCCTGGATCTGGCGAAAATCGCCACTCTGACCTTTGAAGCGCCTGATTTCGATCGCTTTCCGGCGCTCGGACTGGCGCTCGACGCCTTGCGCGCCGGCGGCGGTCTGCCGACCGTGCTTAACGCCGCCAATGAAATCGCCGTGGAGGCTTTCCTTGACCGGCGCATTTCCTTCGATGGGATCGCTCGCCACGTGGCCGAAGCCTGCGAGGCGGCCCTGCGCGATGGAACCGCAAATGCCCCCGAAAGCGTTGAGGACGCCCTCGCCGTGGACCATATTGTCAGAGAGAGATCGCGATCGGCCTTGGCCGGACATGCCACATCGGGCATGCTGACGATTCAATGATCATGGCGTGCGCCGCCGGCGAGCTTGGCGCAAGCGAGAACGGTGAGACAGCGCTTTGCTAGACCTTCTGACGACCTTCGCCTTCTACCTTATTCCGTTTGTGCTCGTCCTCACGTTGGTCGTGTTCGTGCACGAGTTCGGGCACTTTATCGTCGGCCGCTGGTGCGGCGTGAGAGTCGACGCCTTCTCAATCGGTTTCGGGCCAGAGCTTTGGTCCCGGGTAGACCGTCTTGGCACGCGCTGGCGCATCGCGGGCATTCCGCTCGGCGGCTATGTCACCTTCCATGGCGACGCCAACGCCGCGAGCGCGCCGGACCCTGACGCCGTGCGCGCGATGCCGGAGGCCGAGCGCAAAGTCACCTTCGCCGCGCAGTCGGTCTGGAAGCGCGCCGCCATCGTCTTCGCGGGGCCGTTTGCGAATTTTGTTCTGGCGATCGCGATTTTCGCCATTCTCTTCGGCGTTTACGGACGCACGGTGTATGCGCCGCGCGTTGGTTCGCTGACCCAAGGAGGCGCCGGGGCCGCGGCGGGCTTCATGCCCGGCGATCTCGTGCTCAGCGTCGATGGCGCGCCGATCGATTCGTTTTCGAAGCTGCAGGAAATCGTTTCGGGTTCGGCCGACAAGCGGCTCGTCTTCGTCATCCAACGCGGCGATCAGGAGCTGACGCTTCCCGCCGTTCCCGCGCTGCGGGAAGTCGAAAGCGCGATCGGCAAGGTTCGCATCGGCATGCTCGGCATACAGGCTTCGAAGGCCGACGCCGACATCCGCCGGGAGCGTTACGGACCCGTCGAAGCGCTGGCCATGGGCGTGCAGGAAACCTGGACGGTGGTGCGCCGGACGGGAAGTTACATCGGCGGACTCGTCACCGGTCGGGAAAGCGCCGATCAGCTTTCCGGGCCGATTGGCATCGCGCAAGTCTCGGGGCAGATGGCGCAGGCGGCCTCCAAGGTCGGCATGGCGCCGCTGCTGAGCCTCGTCGCGATTCTTTCAGTCTCGATTGGCCTGCTCAATCTTATGCCTGTGCCGCTGCTTGACGGCGGACATTTGCTGTTCTTTGCGATCGAGGCGGCGCGCGGCCGCGCGCTCAACGAGCGCGCGCAGGAAATGGCGTTTCGTGTGGGTCTCGCGATGGTTGGCGCGCTGATGATCTTTTCGACATACAACGACATCGCGCGTCTGATTCACAAGCTCGCCGGTTCCGGCTCCTGACGGGCAAGCGCTTGCCGCTGATGCGTCGTCTCAACGCCGCGGAAGCGCGCGACTTGAGACTCAATTTCGACATGATCGCGTTTACGCCGCCAGCCTTAACCATGTGCTGACCATGAATCGTGGCTTTAACGTCACGCCTTCGACAAATTGCCGAAACAAGATTTATTCTGCATTTGCAGGGTTGGGTAAACCTTGTAGAAGGAATCGCTCAACGTCGGCGAAGCGCCCATCGTCGACGCTCATACATGAAGTTCGCGCCGCGGCCCGGGCGGCGACGTTGCGACGAGGACCTGCATTACATGCGCTCAATCAGCGGCATTTGGAAATCTTCGTTCCTGTTCGCGGTCGTCGCCGCCGCCATATTGGCCTTTAGCGTTCCGGCTTTCGCCGCGCCGGACATCAATCGCATCGCATTTGAGGGCAACAGCAAGGTCAAGACCGATACCTTGCAGGAGCAGGTGCGCTCGCGCGCCCGTACGCCGTTCAATCCGCAGCTCGCCGAGACCGACGTCGCGCGATTGATGGAAGTCTATCGCAGGTCAGGCCGCGCCGCGGCGAAGGTGAGCTATCGCACGGTCGATCTGCCGAACGGACGGGTTGACCTGGTTTTCACCGTTGTCGAAGGTGACAAGACCGGCGTTAAGGAAATCCGGTTCATCGGCAATGAAGTCTATTCGACACGTCGTCTCGTCGGGATGATGGAGACGACGGAGATGAACTTTCTGTCGTTCCTTAAGACGAGCGACGTTTACGATCCGGATCGAATCGCTGCGGACTTGGAACTCATTCGCCGGTTCTATCTCAAGAACGGTTACGCCGATTTCCGCGTGATCAGCTCCGACGTCCAGTTCGATCCGACGGGGGGCGGCTACATCATCACCATTACCGTTAACGAAGGGCCGCAGTATCGCGTGTCCTCGGTGAGCGTCGAGTCGCATCTGCCCGACGTGGACGGGGCGGCGTTGAACGATTTGTTGCGCCTTGCGCCGGGCGACATTTACAACGGCGACGCAGTCGAGAAGACCGTCGAAGCCTTGACGCGCGAAATCGCCAAGAAGGGCTACGCCTTCACCCAGGCGCGTCCGCGCGGAACGCGCAATCCGGCGGATCAAACGGTTGCGATTCAGTTCCTGCTCGAGGAAGGGCCGCGCGTTTACATCGAGCGCATCAACATCCGCGGCAACACGCGCACGCGCGATTATGTCATTCGACGCGAATTCGATATCGGTGAAGGCGACGCGTACAACCGCGTGCTGATCGATCGCGCCGAGCGCCGTCTGAACGGACTGGGCTATTTCAAGAAGGTGAGGGTCACCAATGAGCCGGGCTCCGCGCCCGATCGCGTGATCCTGAACGTTGACGTTGAAGATCAGCCGACCGGCAACTTTGGCGTCTCTGGCGGCTATTCGACGAACCAGGGCTTTGTCTCTGAAGTGTCGGTGTCGGAAAGCAACTTTATGGGGCGCGGCCAGGCGGTGCGCCTTTCGGTGCAGGCGGGCCAGATCGCCCGCGGCGTGACGTTCAGCTTCACCGAACCCTATTTCCTGGACCAGCGCATCGCCGCAGGGTTTGACGTCTTCGCGCGTCGGCAGGACGCCTATAACTACTCGATCTACAGCTCGACCTCGATCGGCGGCACGGTGCGCCTCGGCATACCGATCACCGACGAGCTCAGCTTCTCGCCGCACTATTCGGTCTATCAGACGACCATTTCGATCCCGAACGACAAGAATCGCCCCTACAACGACTGTTTGGTGCCGGTTCTGGGCTACACGCCTGGGTTCAGCCCGTTCTACCCGGAGCCGAGCCTCTTCCTAAACTGTCAGTCGAATGGCGAAGCCTCGCTCGGGATCAAAGGATCACAGGGGACGCTGGTCACATCGCTTGTCGGCTATGCGCTGAACTACAGCACGATCGACAACTTCAAGAATCCCCACAACGGCTGGCTGGCGACGCTCAATCAGGACGCGGCCGGTCTCGGCGGCGGCGCGCGATATATTCGCACGAGCGGCGACATCCGTTACTTCCGCGAGATGCCCTATCTCGACGACGTGGTCGGCATCGCCCGTCTGCAGGGCGGCGATCTGTCGACCTTCGGGAGCTACAAGGCGCGCATTCAGGACAATTTCAATCTCGGCCCGAGCCTGGTTCGCGGCTTCGCGCCCGGCGGCATCGGTCCGCGCGATTCGAATATCTTGACGAGCTTCAGCAACAACCGAGGCAATTCTCTCGGCGGCTCAAACTATATCGGCGGTTCGCTCGAAGTTCAGTTCCCGATCTGGGGCCTGCCAAAGGATTTGGGATTGAGGGGGGCGCTCTTCGCCGACGCGGGTTCGCTGTGGAATTTCCGTGGCCAGACGAATTACGCCAACAATTTGCCCACGATACCGATCTATATGCCGGGTCAGCTTGGCACATGTATCGCCGCCTACACTGCGATGGCCGCCTTCGGTCAAGGCAGCTGCCTGACGCCGATCTCGAACAAGTTCGGCCTGCGTTCTTCGGTCGGCGCCTCGGTGCTGTGGAATTCGCCGATGGGGCCAATCCGCTTCGACTATGCGGTCGTGACCTCGAAAGTCTATGGCGACATCACCCAGAACTTCCGCTTCAGCGGCGGCACCAACTTCTGATGATCGGCGAAGGTCGCCGGGCGAACCGCGCCCGGCGAACGGCTGAGTCCCTGGCGAGCGCTTCGGCTGGGGACATCGCACTGTGAGCGCGCCGGCCTTCTTTCCTCTAGCGCGTCCGGCGCCCTTGAGCGAAATCGCGAGAATCGCCCGCGCCGAAATCCGCGACGGTTCTGGTCGGGAGTCCGTTTCCGGCGACCTTGCGTCCGCCCTCATCATTGGCGTGGCGCCGCTCGACTGGAGCCGGCCGGGCGATCTGTGCTTCTACGACAATCCGCGCTATCGCAAGGCGCTCTCCGCGTGCCGCGCGACCGCGTGCTTCCTGCGCGAGCGCGACCTCGCCCGGCTTCCAGCGTCCGTCGCCGCGCTCGTCGTCGACGATCCTCAGCACGCCATGACGCTGGCGACGGCGCATCTTTTTCCCGAGGCGCTCCGGCCCGCATCGCTCTTCCAATCGAGCGGCGTTTCTCCCGGCGCCGTGGTCGATCCGCGGGCTCGGCTGGAGCCCGGCGTCATCGTCGATCCCGGCGCGGTGATCGGGCCTGGCGCCGAGATCGGCGCCGGAACGATCATCGGCCCGCAGGCGGTCATCGGCCCCAATGTGCGCGTCGGGCGCGACTGTTCAATCGGCGCGCATGCGAGCCTCACTCATGCGCTGATCGGCGACCGTGTCGTGATTCATCCGGGGGCGCGGCTGGGACAGGACGGTTTCGGCTTCGTCCCGACGCGGCAGGGCTATCTGAAGACTCCGCAAATCGGTCGCGTGATCGTGCAGGACGATGTCGAGATCGGCGCCAATGCGACGATTGATCGCGGCGCCTCGCGCGATACGATCATCGGCGAAGGGACAAAGATCGACAATCTCGTGCAGATTGGCCACAACGTGGTGATCGGCCGGTTTTGCGCCATCGTCGCCCAGTCAGGAATCGCCGGCTCCTGCGAGATTGGCGATTTCGTCGCGCTTGGCGGGCAGTCGGCCGTCGCTGGCCACCTTACGATCGGCGAAGGCGCTGCAGTCGCAGCCAAATCCGGGGTGATGCGCGACGTGCCGGCCGGACAAAGGGTCGGCGGCGCGCCGGCGCGCCCGTTGCGGCGGTTCCTGCGCGGCGCGGCGCTGCTCGACCGACTCGCGCGCAAGGACAAGCCGACGTAAGACACGCCGAGCAAAAACGAGCATGGCGCTAGCCCTGCTTCGAAAGGAGGAAACCATGGTCGAGGCCGCGGCCGGCGCGACTCTCGAAAGCGCCGACATTTTGCAGATCATGAGTCAGTTGCCGCATCGCTATCCGTTCCTGCTCGTCGATCGCATCTTCGACATCCGCGGCGATGAATCCTGCGTCGGCGTGAAGAACGTCACCGTCAATGAACCGCAGTTTCAGGGGCACTTTCCCGAGCGGCCGATCATGCCCGGCGTTCTACTCATCGAGGCGATGGCGCAGACCGCCGGCGTGATCGCCATCCGCGCGACGAAGGGCGTGGACCGGTCGCGTCTCGTCTATTTCGTCACGATCGACAATGCGAAGTTTCGCAAGCCCGTGACGCCCGGCGACCGCGTCGAATTCCACATGACGAAGACAGCGCAGAAGCGCAACATCTGGTGGTATGCGGGGAGGGCGATGGTCGACGGCGCGCTGGTCTGCGAGGCGCAGATCAGCGTCATGATGGGCGCGTAGGATCGCCGCGCCGGATGCGACAATGACCGCGTCGGTTCATCCGTCCAGCGTCGTTGAAGACGGCGCGCGTCTCGGCGCCGGCGTCGTCATCGGACCCTTCTGCCATATCGGCGCCTTCGTCGAGATCGGCGACGGCGCGAGGCTCCATTCCCATGTCGTCGTCAGCGGACGCACGCGTATCGGCGCGCGCGCCAAGATCTACCCCTTCGCCGCCATCGGACTGCCCTCGCAGGACATCAAGGCTGCGCTGGCGGAGGGCGGGCTGACGATCGGCGACGATTGCGTCATTCGAGAGGGCGTGACGATCAACGCCGGCGCGGGGGAGGGGACATGCATCGGCGCGCGCTGCATATGTCTCGCCGCTTCGCATGTCGCCCATGACTGCCGGCTCGGCGACGACGTGATATTGTCCAATCAGGTTCTGCTCGGCGGCCATGTCGAGATCGGGAATTGCGCGATGATCGGCGGCGCGGCGGCGGTGCATCAGAATGTGCGAATCGGCGCGCAGGCCTTTGTCGGCGGGCTTTCGGGAGTCGAAGGCGACGTGATTCCCTTCGCGCTCGCTTCGGGCGATAGCGCCCATCTTTTCGGGCTCAATCTTGTCGGCCTGAAGCGGCGCGGCTTCGCCGCGTCGCGCATTGAACGGCTGCGCCGCGCCTATCGCCTGCTGTTTGCGCGAACGGATGCGCGGGTGCTGAGCGAACGCATCGAAATTTTGTCGCAGGAATGCGACGGCGACGCAGACGTTGCGGCGATCGTCGAATTCCTGCGCGCCCCGTCGACGCGCCCGCTGTGCGCCCCCCCCGCGCGCTGAATGATCATGACGGCGCCGCGCATCTTTCTTGTCGCCGGCGAAGCCTCCGGCGATCAGCTCGGCGCCGCTTTGATGCGCGCCCTGCGCGCCGCGCGCCGCGACATCGCTTTCACCGGCGTCGGCGGCGAGGCGATGGCGCGCGAGGGACTCGCTTCGCTGTTTCCGCTTGAAGACATCGCTGTGATGGGCCTCGTTCCGGTGTTGGCGCGATTGGCGCGCCTTGTGCGGCGTATCGAACAGACGGCGCGCGCGGTCGCCGATCAGGCGCCCGATTGTCTCGTCATTATCGACGCGCCGGATTTCACCCATCGCGTCGCGCGTCGCGTCCGCGCCGCCCAGCCCAAATTGCCGATCGTCAATTATGTCAGCCCGACCGTTTGGGCGTGGCGGCCGGGTCGCGCGCGCGCGATGCGCCACTACGTCGATTGCGTGTTGGCGTTGCTGCCATTCGAGCCGCGCGCGCATGCGCGGCTTGGCGGACCGAGATGCGTCTATGTCGGCCATCCGCTCGTCGAACGACTCGATGAACTGGGGCCGCATCCTCACGATCGCGGCCGTGCGCGATCACTGCTCGTGCTTCCAGGGTCGCGCCTCGCCGAAGTGCGGCGCATGACGCCGATTTACGGCGAGACGCTTGAACTTCTCCTGCGCGAACGCGCTGATTTCGAAGTGGTTATTCCGGTCGCGCCCTCTATGGAGCAGG
The DNA here is from genome assembly GCF_021731785.1 of Methylocystis sp. Classification (GTDB taxonomy): domain Bacteria; phylum Pseudomonadota; class Alphaproteobacteria; order Rhizobiales; family Beijerinckiaceae; genus Methylocystis. The sequence goes on along the minus strand of NZ_JAKFWS010000012.1, from coordinate 36,970 downwards.
CTTTGCGCCGCGAACTGCAGGGCTGGCCGATGACGCCGCGTCTCATTGGCCAGGCGGAAAAATTCGCCGCCTTTCGTAAGGCGCGCGCCGCGCTCGTCACGTCCGGCGTCGCGACGCTGGAGCTCGCGCTCGCCGCGGTTCCGATGGCGGTCGCCTATCGGGTCTCGCGCGCTGAATCGCTGCTGCGCTTTCTCGTCAATGTAGACTCGATCGTGCTGCCCAATCTCATTAGCGGCGAGAATGTCACGCCGGAATTCCTGCAGGATCAGGCGACGCCGCGCGCCCTCGCCGAAGCGCTAAGGCCGCTGCTCGGAGAGAGCGCCGCCCGCGACGCTCAGCTCGCCGCTTTCAACCGCGTGCGCGCGCGCCTGCTCGAGGCAGGCCGGGTGCCGAGCGCCCGGGCGGCGGATATCGTCCTTGAATATGCGTCGCGCGGTCGAGCGTAGGGCGATCAGAACGGGATGTCGTCGTCGAGCTGATCGGAGAGCTTGCCGGCAGGGGCGGGACGCCGCTCGCCCGGCCCGCGCTCCATCGGCGAGGAGCGGCCGAACGAGCCGCCGTTCTGGCCATAGCCGCCGCCTTCATAATCGCCTTCGCCACGGCCGCCGCCCTTGCTGTCGAGCAACGTCAGCTCGCCGCGAAAACGCTGCAGCACGACGTCGGTCGCCTTGCGCTGATTGCCGTCCTTGTCGGTGTATTCGCGGGTCTGCAACTGGCCTTCGAGATAGATTTTCGAGCCCTTGCGGCAGTATTGCTCGGCGATCTTGCCCAGATTCTCGTTGAAGATCGATATATTATGCCACTCGGTGCGGTCCTTGCGTTCGCCGGTGTTCTTGTCGCGCCAGGACTCGGTCGTCGCCACCGAAAATGAGACGACGCGATCGCCCGACGGCAGGGTGCGCACCTCGGGATCGCGGCCGAGATTGCCGATCAGGATCACTTTGTTGACGCTGCCCGCCATGTCGCTCTCCACTCAATGAAACGCGTGGCACTCTAGTGCAAAGGCCGGCCGTCTGGCGCGCCGGCGCGCCTTGTCCACAGATGATGCGCCTTCGCGGCGCCAGTGTTCTTTTTTTGTTCTAGCACCCGCCCGCGTCCGCCGCAAGCGGCGTCAATCCGTCGCCACGGCCGTCTCCAGATCGCTCGGATCGAAGCGGCGGGCGAGGCCGGCGGAGAGGCGCGTGCGGTCGAGTTCGCCCTCCCAATGGGCGACGACGATCGCGGCGACGCCATTGCCGATGAAATTGGTCAGCGCCCGGCACTCGCTCATGAATTTATCGACGCCGAGCACCAGCGACATGCCCGGCGCCAGCTGCGGATCGACCGCCGTCAATGTCGCCGCCAAAGTGATGAAGCCGGCGCCGGAAACGCCGCTCGCGCCCTTGGAGGTGAGCATGGCTACGATGAGGATCGTCGCCTGATGCGTCGCGTCAAGCTCGACGCCCATGGCGCGGGCGATGAACAGCGTCGTCAACGTCATATAGATGTTGGTGCCGTCGAGATTGAAGGAATAGCCGGTCGGCACGACGAGTCCGACGACCGATTTCGAACAGCCGAGCCGCTGCAGCTTTTCCATAAGCGCGGGCAGGGCGCTTTCCGAGGACGACGTGCCGAGCACGATGAGCAGTTCGTCGCGCAGATAGGCGATGAGGCGGAAAATGTTGAAGCCGGCCGCGCGCGCGATGAAACCGAGCACAAGGACAATGAAAAGCGCGGCCGTGAGATAGAACAGGCCGACCAGTCCGGCGAGCGACAAAAGCGCGGTCGAGCCGTATTTCGCCACCGTATAGGCCATGGCGCCGAAGGCGCCGATCGGCGCCGCCTTCATCACGATGGCGATGACGCCGAACATGGCGTGGCCGAGATCGTCGATGATGACGCGCAGCGCGCGGCCGCGCTCGCCGAGCGCCAGCAGCGCGAAGCCAAACAGCAGCGAGAACAGCAGAACCTGCAGAATGTCGCCTTTGGCAAAGGCGCCGAGCGCGCTGTCAGGAATGATGTCGAGCAGAAAATCGACGCCGCCGCGCTTTTCGGCGAGCGCGGTATATTTGGCGATTGCCGAAGGGTCGGGCTTGCCGGCGAAACCAGCGCCGACCTGCGAAAGATTGCCAATCAGCAAGCCAAGCGCGAGGGCGAAGGTCGAGACGACCTCGAAATAGACGAGCGCCTTGAGGCCGACGCGGCCGACTTTGCGCGCGTCTTCGATATGGGCGACGCCGGAGACGACGGTGCAGAAAATGATCGGCGCGATCGCCATTTTGATCAGCTTGACGAAGCCGTCGCCGAGCGCCTTCACCCAGTCCTGCGCGGCTGCGTGCGGCGCAAGCCAGCCGAAGAGAGCCCCAAGCGCAATCGCCGCAAGCACCTGGACATAGAGGTGGCGGTAGAAGGGCTTTTTCGCCTGCATAGGGGGCCGCGTTGTCATGCCTCCGCTGATAGGCCGAGCCGGGCGATCCGGCAACCGGCCGCGCCCGGTGGATTTGCGGAGCGGTCCATGGCAGGAAGGGGCGGGCGACCGGCTCCGGCGCCGATCATGCAAGTTCTCACGACATGGCGAGCAGCAACAGAAAATCCGCCGCTGTGGTGGAGAAGGCGTTCTCATCCGACACCCCAACCATCTCCATCCGCGGCGCGCGCGAACATAATCTCAAGAACGTCGATCTGACGATCCCGCGCGACAAGCTTGTGGTGTTTACGGGCCTGTCGGGTTCGGGCAAATCGTCGCTCGCCTTCGACACCATCTACGCTGAAGGCCAGCGCCGCTATGTCGAGTCGCTCTCGGCTTATGCCCGCCAGTTTTTGGAGATGATGCAGAAGCCCGACGTCGATCAGATCGACGGGCTTTCGCCGGCGATCTCGATCGAACAGAAGACCACTTCGAAAAATCCGCGCTCGACCGTCGGTACGGTGACGGAAATTCACGACTATATGCGTCTGCTCTGGGCGCGCGTCGGCGTGCCCTACTCGCCGACGACCGGCCTGCCGATCGAGAGCCAGACCGTTTCGCAAATGGTCGATCGCGTGCTGACGCTTCCGGAAGGCTCGCGGCTTTATCTGCTGGCGCCGGTCGTGCGCGGCCGCAAAGGCGAATACAAAAAAGAGATCGCCGAATACACGAGGAAGGGCTTCCAGCGTCTCAAGATCGACGGCGCCTATTACGAGATCGTCGACGCGCCGGCGCTCGACAAGAAATTGAAGCACGACATTGACGTGGTCGTCGACCGCATCGTCGTGCGCAAGGACATTTCGGCGCGCCTCGCCGATAGTTTCGAGACCGCGCTGGAATTGTCGGGCGGCCTCGCGGTGGTCGAGTTCGCTGATCGACCGTCGGCAGTCGGCAGTGGGCAGTCGGGGAATGCCGGCCGACTGCCGATTGCCGATCAGCCGACTGCCGTCGCGAACGTCTCGACGCATTACGCGCCCGATCACATTTTATTTTCCTCCAAATTCGCCTGTCCGGTGTCGGGCTTCACCATCCCTGAGATCGAGCCGCGGCTCTTTTCCTTTAACAACCCGTTCGGCGCCTGTCCGGTCTGCGGCGGCATCGGCCATGAGCAGAAGGTCGACGCCGATCTCGTCGTTCCGAATCCGAAGCTGACCTTGCGCAAAGGCGCGATCGCGCCCTGGGCGAAATCGACGTCGCCCTATTATCAGCAAACGCTGGAGGCGCTGGCCAAGCACTATAAATTTCGTCTCGACACGCCTTTCGAAGCGCTTTCCGACAAGGCGCGCAACGTCATACTTTACGGGTCTGGCGACGAGGAGGTGCGCTTCTCCTATGACGACGGCTTTCGCGCCTATGACGTGAAGAAGCCCTTCGAAGGCGTCGTCATCAATCTCGAACGGCGCTATCTCGAAACCGACAGCGAATGGGCGCGCGAGGAGATCGGCCGTTATATGTCGGCGACGCCCTGTCTTGCGTGCGAAGGCTTTCGTCTAAAGCCAGAAGCGCTCGCGGTGAAGATCGCCGGCAAACATATCGGCGAAGTCTCGGAGCTTTCCGTGCGCGCCGCGCTCGACTGGTTTCGCGCGCTGCCGGGCGCGCTCGACAAGAAGCGCAACGAGATCGCCTTCCGCATCTTGAAGGAAATTCGCGACCGGCTGACCTTCCTCGTCGATGTCGGTCTCGATTATCTGACGCTGTCGCGCAACTCAGGTTCGCTTTCGGGGGGCGAAAGCCAGCGCATCCGTCTCGCCTCCCAGATCGGCTCGGGGCTGACCGGCGTGCTCTATGTGCTCGACGAACCCTCGATCGGCCTGCATCAGCGCGACAACGACCGGTTGCTAGACACGCTGCGCCGGCTGCGCAATCTCGGCAACAGCGTAATCGTCGTCGAACATGACGAGGACGCGATCCTCGCGGCTGATTATGTCGTCGACGTCGGCCCCGGCGCCGGCATTCACGGCGGCAGAATCGTCGCGCAGGGGACGCCGCAGGAGATCATGGAAAATCCCGCCTCGCTCACCGGCAAATATCTAACCGGCGAGATGCAGGTGATCCTGCGCCATAAATTGCGCAAGCCGACGCCCGGCCGCTGGCTCAAGCTCTTTGGCGCGACGGGCAACAATCTTAAGAACGTGACCGCGGAAGTGCCGCTCGGCCTTTTCACCTGCGTCACCGGCGTCTCTGGCGGCGGCAAGTCGACGCTCATCATCGAAACGCTCTACAAGGCCGTGGCCCGACGGCTCTCCGGGGCGCATGAGCACCCGGCGCCTTTCGATCGTCTCGAAGGGCTGGAGCAGATCGACAAGATCATCGACATCGACCAGTCGCCGATCGGACGCACGCCGCGCTCCAATCCTGCGACCTATACGGGCGCCTTCACGCCTATTCGCGAATGGTTCGCCGGATTGCCCGAGGCGAAAGCGCGCGGCTATGCGCCGGGGCGCTTCTCCTTCAACGTCAAGGGCGGCCGCTGCGAAGCCTGCCAGGGCGACGGCGTCATCAAGATCGAGATGCATTTTCTCCCCGACGTCTACGTCACTTGCGACGTCTGCAAGGGCAAGCGCTACGATCGCGAGACGCTGGAGGTGAAATATCGCGAAAAATCCATCGCCGACGTGCTGGACATGACGGTCGAAGAGGCGGCGAATCTGTTCAAGGCGGTACCGTCGATCCGCGACAAGATGGAGACTCTAAAACGCGTCGGCCTCGACTACATTCATGTCGGCCAGCAAGCGACGACGCTCTCGGGCGGCGAGGCGCAGCGTGTGAAGCTTTCCAAGGAGCTTTCGCGCCGCTCGACCGGCCGCACGCTTTATATTCTCGACGAACCCACCACAGGCCTGCATTTCCACGACGTCGCCAAGCTCCTCGAAGTTCTGCATGAGCTGGTCGAACAGGGCAACACTGTCGTGGTGATCGAGCACAATCTCGAAGTCATCAAGACCGCCGACTGGATCATCGATATGGGTCCGGAAGGCGGCGATGGCGGCGGCGAAATCGTCGCTGCGGGGCCGCCGTCGGAGATCGTCAAGGAGAAACGCAGCCACACCGGCCGCTATCTCGCCGAAGCGATGGCGAGAAGACCGCCAGCGGCCGAAGAGCCCGCAAAACGCAAGAAGGCGCGTTCGCTTTAGAAGCGTTTCACGGCCAACGCTAAAGACGTCAGCCCTTCAACGGCGCGGGGCGTTCGTCGCGTTCCGCATCGGAACCGCGAAGCGCAGCGTCGTCGCCGGCTCCGGCCTCCTCAGCGGCGCGTTTCTTGCCGGCTTCGAGAATGTCGCGCTCAGGCCGCGGCAGCACCGGTCCTTCCGGGAAGACGAAGCCGAGCGATTTCGTCCCGCTGTCGTCGCCAACGACGACGACGCGCACCGCGCCGCCGTTCTTAAGGCGTCCGAACAGCACCTCATCGGCGAGCGGCGTCTTGATGTGCTGGTGAATGACCCGCGACATCGGCCGCGCGCCCATGGCTTCGTCATAGCCGTGTTCGACCAGCCAGTCGCGCGTTTCGTCGGTGAGTTCGATCGTGACATTGCGGTCGGCGAGTTGCGCCTCAAGCTGCATGATGAATTTGTCGACGACGCGCTTGATGACATCGACCGGCAGATGGCCGAAGGGCACGATGGCGTCCAGGCGGTTGCGGAACTCCGGCGCGAAAAGGCGGTTGATCGCCTCGCTGTCGTCAAGATCGCGGCGCGTGCGCGTGAAGCCGATCGGCGTGCGCGCAAGGTCCTGCGCGCCGGCGTTCGTCGTCATGATGAGAATGACGTTGCGGAAGTCGATGGTCTTGCCGTTGTGGTCGGTCAGCTTCCCGTGATCCATCACCTGCAGCAGGATGTTGTAGAGATCGGGATGCGCCTTCTCGATTTCGTCGAGCAGCAGCACGCAATGCGGATGCTGGTCGATCGCGTCAGTCAGCAGGCCGCCCTGATCGAAGCCGACATAGCCAGGAGGCGCGCCGATCAGCCGGCTCACCGTATGGCGCTCCATATATTCCGACATGTCGAAGCGAACCAGTTCGATGCCGAGCGAGGTCGCGAGCTGGCGTGCGGCTTCCGTCTTGCCAACGCCGGTCGGCCCGGAGAAGAGGTAGCAGCCGATCGGCTTCTCCTGATCGCGCAGGCCGGCCCGCGCCAGCTTGATCGCCGATGTGAGCGCGGAGATGGCCTTGTCCTGACCATAGACGACGCGCCGCAGCGTCTCGTCGAGATGCGCGAGAACTTCGGCGTCGTCCTTGGAGACCGTCTTTGGCGGCACGCGCGCCATCGTCGCGATCGTCGTTTCGATCTCCTTCAGCCCGATCGTCTTTTTGCGCTTGTTCTCGGCGAGGAGCATCTGCGCCGCGCCGGTTTCGTCGATCACGTCGATCGCCTTGTCGGGGAGCTTGCGGTCATGAATGTAGCGGGCCGAGAGCTCCACCGCCGCCTTCAGCGCGTCGCTGGTGTAGCGGATCTTGTGAAACTCCTCGAAATAGGGCTTCAGCCCCTTGATGATTTCGATAGCGTCGGGGATCGAGGGCTCGTTCACGTCGATCTTCTGGAAGCGGCGGACGAGGGCGCGATCCTTTTCAAAATACTGCCGGTATTCCTTGTATGTGGTCGAGCCGATGCAGCGCAAAACGCCCTGCGCCAATGCCGGCTTCAGAAGATTCGAGGCGTCCATCGCCCCGCCGGAGGTGGCGCCGGCGCCAATCACGGTATGAATCTCGTCGATGAAGAGAATCGCGTTCTTGTGATTCTCGATTTCCTTCACGACCTGCTTTAAACGCTCTTCGAAATCGCCACGATAGCGCGTCCCGGCGAGCAGCGCGCCCATGTCGAGCGCGAACACCGTCGCCCCGGCGAGAACCTCCGGCACCTCGTTCGAGACGATCTTGCGGGCGAGGCCTTCGGCGATCGCGGTCTTGCCGACGCCGGGGTCGCCGACGAGCAGGGGATTGTTCTTCTGCCGGCGGCAGAGAACCTGAATCGTGCGCAGCACTTCCGACTCGCGGCCGATCAGCGGGTCGATGCGGCCGTCGCGCGCCTTTTTGTTGAGGTTGACGCAATAGGCTTCGAGCGCGCCTTCCTTCTTGCGGCTCTCGCTGTCACGGCCCTCGCGGCCGTCGCTGCGCTCGCCGTCGTCCTCGACCCCGCGGGGGGCGCGGCTCGCGTCCGAAAGGCCCGGGCGCTTGGCGATGCCGTGACTGATGAAATTCACGGCGTCGTAGCGCGTCATGTCCTGCTCCTGCAGGAAATAGACGGCGTGGCTTTCGCGCTCGGCGAACAGCGCAACGAGAACATTGGCGCCGCTCACGTCTTCGCGGCCGGACGATTGGACGCTGATGATCGCCCGTTGAACGACCCGCTGGAAGCCCGCGGTCGGCTTGCATTCGTCGGCGTCTTCGTTGACGAGATTGTCGAGCTCGCGATCGATATAGTCGCGCAGATTCTTGGTCAGCAGGTCGAGATCGACGGAGCATGCCCGCAGCACGGCCGACGCGTCGACATCCTCCACGAGGCTCAGCAGAAGGTGTTCGAGCGTCGCATATTCATGGTGACGCTCACGAGCTGAGGCGAGCGCGCGGTCCAGAGTCTGCTTCAGATTGCGCGAGAAGGTCGGCATGCGCTCGTCCTATTTCTTTTCCATGATGCATTGCAGAGGATGCTGATGCTTCCTTGCAAAATCCATGACCTGGGTGACTTTGGTCTCCGCGACCTCGTAAGTGTAGACGCCGCACTCGCCGACGCCGTGATTGTGAACGTGGAGCATGATGCGCGTGGCCTCCTCCAGCGATTTATTGAAATATTTGCGCAGCACCATCACCACGAACTCCTGCGTCGTGTAATCGTCGTTCAACAGCAGCACCCGATACATATTGGGCTTGCGCGTGTGGGGGCGCGTTCGGGTGACAAGCGCGGTGCCAGCGCCGGGACCAACGTCGCCCCCCTTGCGCGGCTCCCTCGCCGCACGAGGCGCGCGCCGAACCTTCGCCAAAAAATGAGCTAAATCCTCCGCCGCCACGTCCTTACCCTTTCGGTCCTTTCCATGTAGGTCGGCACAGTGGTTCTTTTAGGTGTCGCCTCGCAGAATCCGGGCCACTTCCATGGGGAGGGAAATCAAGCACATAATAGTTTTGAGCTTTCGCCGCGGCTTTGCAAGGGGCTGCGCGACGAGCCGCCGTCCCATTCCTGGCCCGAACAGGCCGTCAACCAAAAATTTACCCTCGCGGGAATAGCGTCGCTACCGCTAACCCTCAGGCTCATTCGTGCGTCCAATCGACGAGCACAGCCGTTCAAGCCGACACCGCGCCGGACTGCCGACGGGCACATGGAGTCTCGCGGCGCTGTCGGTCGCCGCTTGTTTGTGCAGCGTGCTTGGCGCAAAATTGCTCTCGAGCCTTTTCGAGCCACCCGGCGCCCCGGCTCCGGCCCGCTTTTCCCGAGGCGCTGAAGCAGATCTGCGCGGTTCCGCCGGATCGGCGCCGCAAAGCGAGGCGCCGGCGCCCAGCGAGCGGAGCGGCGCCGACGTGGACTATCTGACGACAGGATCGATACCAGACAGGACGAAAGGGCGCCCGACTCTGACGCCTTGCGGCGAAGCTGCCGACCGGTAGCTATTGCCGGACGAACATTAGAGCGCGGGCGCGAAGCACGACTCGCTTTTTCGCCTAAAGCGCGCTCTATGCTTTGAGATCACTACCGTGATCCCCTTTGCGCGATTCCGCAAATATGCAGCGCGATCTAGTGGGCGTCGGCGGATTCGCACATATATTCATTGACAATCCGGCGATTGCCCTTAAAGCATTCCCGTGGCTATCGCCCGCGCTTCTTGGCGGCGGACTGTCGGCGGGCCGGATAGCCGTCGCAGCGGCGGCGACCTTTCTCTCAATATTCGCGCGCGCTTTTTGCGGCTGGCGCGCAAGCGGACTATCCGCATACGTGAGCCGTACTCAGGAAAATTGATGACATTCGAGGAACTGGGCCTTTCCCAAAAGGTTCTCCAAGCCGTCCAAACATCCGGCTATACGACCCCAACGCCAATTCAGGCGCAGGCCATTCCACCCGCCTTGCAGGGGCGCGACATTCTCGGCATCGCCCAAACAGGAACCGGCAAGACCGCCGCATTTACCCTGCCGATGCTGAGCCGTCTGGAAAGCGGGCGCGCCCGCGCGAGGATGCCGCGAACGCTCATTCTGGAGCCGACGCGCGAACTGGCCGCGCAAGTTGAGGAAAGCTTCGCCAAATATGGCAAGAATCATCGGCTGAATGTTGCGCTGCTGATCGGCGGCGTCGCCTTTGGCGATCAGGAAGCCAAGATTATGCGCGGGGCCGACGTGCTGATCGCGACGCCGGGCCGCCTGCTCGATTTTTTCGATCGCGGCAAACTGCTGCTCACCGGAATTGAAATTCTCGTCATCGACGAGGCGGACCGTATGCTCGACATGGGTTTCATTCCCGACATCGAGCGCGTCTGCAAGCTGGTGCCGTTCACGCGCCAGACGCTTTTCTTTTCTGCGACGATGCCGCCGGAAATCACGCGGCTGACCGAAGCTTTCCTGCACAATCCGATCCGCTGCGAGGTGTCGCGCGCTGCGACGACGGCGATCACGATCAGGCAGATTCTCATCGCCTCGCGCGGCCATGCCGACAAGCGCGAGACGTTGCGTAATCTCATCCGCAGCGCTGAAAACTTCAAGAACGCGATCATTTTCTGCAACCGCAAACGTGACGTAGCGATCCTCCACCGGTCCCTCGTCAAGCACGGCTTTTCCGCCGGCGCGCTGCACGGCGACATGGATCAGCTGGCGCGCATGGCGTCGCTCGACGCGTTCAAGAACGGCGATGTGTCGCTCATCGTGTGTTCGGATGTGGCGGCCCGCGGTCTCGATATTCCTGACGTAAGTCATGTGTTCAACTTCGACGTCCCGACGCACAGCGAAGATTATGTGCATCGGATCGGCCGCACCGGCCGCGCCGGCCGGTCGGGCGTGGCCATGACGCTCGTCACTGAGGGCGATATGAAATATATCGACCAGATTCAGAGCCTGATCGGCAAGGCGATCGACTGGGAGGGGCCGGGCTTCGACGCTCTGCCGCCGCCGATGGAGACGATCCGACCGCAGGAACGCCGCGGCGGCGAGCGCCCCGATCGCGGGCAGCGTCGGGATCGCGGCCGCAGGCCGGCCGTCGAGCGCGAAGCGCCGATCCGCAGACCAGAGGCCTCAGAGCGTGAAGCGCCGATCCGCAGACCAGCGGCCGCCGAGCGCGAAGCGCCCGTCAGCATCGGCCGGCCGCGCGGAGGCCGCCCGAAGCCGGAAGCGGAACGCTTCCGATCTCCAGCCTGTGCGGCGCCGGCCGCCGAGCGCCGCGAGCGCCAGCCGCGTCGGTACGAGGACGAAGGGCCGCCCGTCGTCGGACTCGGCGATCACGTGCCTTCGTTTTTGCTGCGTCCGGTGGCGTTGAAGCCGGCGAAGGTCGGCGAGGAATAGGTCTTCGCCGTCGAGCCTGAGCAGGCTTACGCCGCGAAAGGCTCCATCGCCGCTCGGATCTTCTCCGCCTGTTCCGCGAGCTTCGCGTCGTCGGCCATCGTGCCAGGCGGCCGCAAGGCGACGCCGTCCCAGCGCGGCAGCAGGTGGAAATGAAGGTGATAGATCACCTGACCGCCGGCGCTTTCATTGAACTGATGCAGGGTTAGACCGTCGGCGTCGAAAGCCTTTTCGATGGCTTTCGCGACATGCTGGACCCGCTTCATCAGTTCGCCCAGCGTTTCCGGCGAGACGTCGAGCAATCCGCGGGCGCCCTCCTTGGGAATCACCAGCACATGGCCTTCGGCCCGCGGCATGATGTCCATAAAGGCGAGCGTGACATCGTCCTCATAAACTTTGTGCGCGGGGATTTCGCCGCGCAGAATCTTGCCGAAGATGTTGTTGGGATCATAGGCGACGGCCATGGGGTATTCCCTTCGAGCGCTTGCTCCTTGACGATCGTTTTGGCCGTTCCGATGGAGGCTTGCGTCTCAAGGACGCCGCTCATGGCGCGAACGGATCGTCGCCGGGGCGGCGACGCTGCCATTCCCGCTGAAGAAGGCCGGCAAGGAAAGCAATTGCCTTTACTGCCTGTCAATCCCCATAGGCGAAGGCGCGGATATTGGTGATGCGGAAATCGCTCGCAGGATAGACGCCGAGAATCTCCACTTCCTTGGAGAAGAACTGCAATTCTTCGAGCGCGCGCGCCATCGCCGGCTGTTCGGGATGTCCGTCGGAGTCGGCGAGAAAGCGCGTCGCGGCGAATTCCCCGTCGACCATGTAGCTTTCCAGCTTCGTCATGTTGACGCCGTTCGTGGCGAAGCCGCCGAGCGCCTTGTAGAGAGCCGCCGGCACGTTGCGCACGCGAAAGATGAAGGTGGTGATGGTCGGGCCGGCGTTCGGCGCCGCCCAATCCTTTGTCTTCGACAGCACGATGAAGCGCGTCGTATTGTGCGCCTCATCCTCGATATTCTCGGCTAGCACGTCAAGATCGTAAATCTCGGCGGCGAGCTGTGGCGCGATCGCCGCCTTGGTCGGATCTCCCCACTCAGCGACTTCGCGCGCGGCGCCGGCGGTGTCGCCGGCGGTATGCGCCTCGAGGCCGAACTGGCGGATGGCGCGCCGGCATTGGCCGAGCGCATGGACATGGCTGTAGACGCTTCTGAGGCCCTGCCGCGTCGCGCCTTTAGGCGCCATCAGATGGAAATGGATCGGAAGAAAGTGCTCGCCGACGATATGCAGCCCGGAATGCGGCAGGAAATGATGTATGTCGGCCACACGTCCGGCGATCGAATTTTCGATCGGGATCATGCCGAGCGCGGCGCGTCCCTCGGTCACCGACGCGAAGGCGTCCTCGAAGCTCGCGCAAGGGAGCGGCGTCAGATGCGGATAGGCCTTGCGGCAAACGAGGTCGGAATTCGCGCCGGGCTCTCCCTGATAGGCGATATATTGCGTCACTTTGCGTCCTGTTCGCGCGCAGCGGCGCGCAGCGCGGTCAAATCGCGTTCCGTATCCACCGATGGGGCGGCTTTGTCCAGCAGCGCGGCGTCGATGCGCATGCCGGCTTCGAGCGCGCGCAACTGCTCGAGGCGCTCGCGCAATTCCAGCGGGGAGGGCGGCAGCGAGACGAAGCGCTCCAGCGCCGTGCGGCGAAAGGCGTAAACGCCAACGTGCTTCAAGCGCGGCCCTTCGCCATACGGCGCGGCCGCTCTGGTGAAATAAAGCGCGCGCAGCCGATTGGGCGTGAGCGACGCTGCGACGAGCTTCACGGCGTTCGGATCGTCGGCTTCGTCCAGTCTCGCCGGGCAGGCCAGCGTGCCGATGTCGACGCAAGGGTCGTCGAGAAGCGCGAGCGCCGCCGCAAGCGCGCCGTCGGGAACGAAGGGCTGGTCGCCCTGAAGATTAACCACGGCGCGATGGCGGCCTTGTGGATCAAGAGTCCGCAGCGCCTCGCCGACGCGGTCGCTGCCGCAGGCATGCGAGCCGCGCGTGAGCGCCGCCTGTCCGCTGGCGGCCTCAACAACGCGCGCGATTTCCGGCGCGTCGGTCGCCACCACGACAGGCCCGACCGCTGCCGCGCAGGCGCGCTCCCAGACATGAATGACGATGGGCCGGCCGTCGATTTCGGCGAGCGCCTTGCCGGGTAGACGCGTCGACCCCAGACGCGCCGGAATGACGACGATCGGCGCGAGCGCCTGCAAGGCGGCGTCAGTAGGCGTTGCTATCCTCGGCCATCCAGCCCTTTTCGCTCTTCACGAAATGCAACGTGCCCTCGCTGGTGTGCACTTCGCTCTTGGCGAAGGTCCGGTCGTCGTCGAGGCCGAGAAACGCACATTTTCCCCGCGCCCGCTCATCGGCGCACTTCGCTTCGAAGCCCTCGGGAAACTGAATTTCAGCCTCGTACATCAATTCATATGCGTCGATATTTTCGCGCTTGACCTCGCGGCCCTGCACCTTCTTGAAGGAGACGAGTTTGGCATCAACGCCGTTCTTTTCGAGAAGATTGCGCAAGACCTTCGCGCCCGTGGCGTCGCCGGGCATATGCTCGCCGCAAGCGGAAAGCGTCAAGGCGACTGAGAGGCCAGCCACAAGGCCGAGAACAAAGCGTAATCCAGATGCCATCTACTCCTCCGGCGCGGCGCTCATTGCGGCGCGTTATTGTTCGTTACGCTAATGCGCAGACGCTTCACAACTCTCCGTCTGTGAAATTTCATATCAGATAGTTGCATTTTTGTGCAGCCGGAGTAACGTGACTGCGCCAAATGAGTTGCGCGTCTGGCGGCGTCGAAGGGCCTGAAAGAAGACCCATGGCGTGCGTAAGCGTTTGATGCGTATTCGGCACAACTTTGAATACCCTGCGGAGTGCTCAGGTCCGCCGCATCTCCTGGGTCCGTGGGGTTGGCCGACTGGCGGTGGTTGGAGTGGCCTCCTTGAAGCCATCGTCAGTCGGCCGCCTTGCCCAAAGCGGTTGCTCCTCCAGCCAAAAATTATCGGAAGCGCGCCTACGGCGACGCTCCTAACGGCTAGACCAGCATTGTGACGAAAGCCTCGGCGGCGCGCGCGCCTATTCTGCGCCGGTTTACTTGATCTTCGTTTCCTTGAATTCCACGTGCTTGCGCGCGACAGGATCGTATTTTTTGAAGACGAGTTTTTCCGTCTTGGTGCGCGCGTTTTTCTTGGTCACGTAGAAATAGCCCGTATCCGCCGTGGACAGGAGCTTGATCTTGATCATGGCGGACTTGGCCATCGCTAATTCCAGTCGTTTCGAGACAAAAAATCTTCCCGGCCGCTGAGCGCGCCGGGAGCGAATTGGCGGGCAACATACGTGCGGCGAAAGCGATGTCAAGGCGGCGCCCGGGGCGGCAGCCCGATCCGGGGCGATTCGAGCGTCGTCAAGCGGAATGGCAAAGATCAGCCATAATTCTGTTGGTTAATCTCGAAGAGGAGCGGCGTGGGGCCGCGGCAATACTCGGGCTGGGAGAAATATCTCGTAAGAAGCCGATGCTCGCGCGTCGATGAGCGCGGGGCCGGCATGTATCGACGTGAAGAAAGTCCTCTTTAATCTTCACGCGAACGCGCCTGGAGTCAGCAGTATGAGCGTAACACTCGAAAAGCGACGCAAAGTCGCCGAGTTGGAGAACTTCGAAAGACGGATACGCCAAGAAAAACGACGCCTGCTCAACGAGTTGGAAGGCCTGGAGCGGCCGTTCCGCAACGCGCAGGCGAGCGGATGGATAAGAGATTATTCAAGCGCTATCGCTGGCGGTTGGCGCGCCTTGGGGGCCGCGCCATTCAGAGCGCCGGTCTGGTTCTATATCGTCGTGGCGGTCGTCCTGATTGGGGGCGGCGGATTGGTCGCGATTCTCACCTTGAGAGGCGCGCCTGCGCACCGCGCCGATGGCGCGACGCTGCGTCAGGTTGAAACCCCAACGACGCCCGCACGGATCGAGCAAGCGACGCCTGCGCCCCTGAACGAGGCCGCGCAAACCGCCGACGCCGGGCCGTCCTCGGCGCCCTTGGTCGGCGCCTCGCCGGATTCAATTGCGCCTCCCACGCCGCCGACGTCCGATGCTAACAATCTGCGAGAGCGGCTCCGGGAGGCGGAATCCGCGGCGCAACCCTTGCCCGAGCCGCTGCCGCCGCCGACGAGAACGGAGCTTCCCGCCGCCGCGCCGGCGCATCGCGCAGTTTCGCCGCTCGATCAGACTCGGCCGAAAACCGCCTTTGACGACGCGCCGCCCGTTGATATGGCGGCGCTGGCGGAGCCGGACGACGAGGCGCCTGCGGCGCAGGCTGTGGCGCGCCAAAGCCAGCGCGAGGACGAGCCCGCGAACGACGCCCGCCGTGGAAAATGCTTCGTCAAGGTCGACGGACAGATTCTGTTCGAACGCGGCTGCATGCTCCGCCAATCCGGGCGCTCCAAATTCACGCTCAACGCCGGAGACGACGCCCTGGTTCTGACGCTCGAACGCGGACGGACGTGGACGGCGAGCCTTGGCGGCCGCAGCCTCGGCAAGGTCTATCGCACGGGCGAGTGCTGGGGCAGGCGCCGACAGGTCTACATCTGCGCGAAAGGAGCATGAGACGCCGCGCTATCGCTTCTTCTTCGCGTGTATCGGCGGGCGTCGATCCTTCGTTCTTGCGACCGCCCGCGGCGGCGGCGCGCGGCGTTCGCCGCCGCTCACGACTTCGAAACGCAAAGCGCCGGCGATCGGCGCCGCCTCGATGAGCCGCACCTCGATGACATCGGCGAGTCGGTAGCTGACGCCGGAGCGCGAGGTGAGCGCGTGCGCCGCTTCGTCATAGGCGTAATATTCGCGGCCCAAGGTCGCCGCCGGCACGAAGCCGTCGGCGCCTGTCTCGGCGAGACGCACGAACAGACCGGATCTGGTGACGCCGGAAATGCGCGCCTGAAAGCGCGCGCCGATCTGGTCGGCGAGATGATGCGCGATGAGCCGATCGACCGTTTCACGCTCGGCCGCCATCGCGCGCCGCTCGGCGGCCGAGATGCGGGCGGCTATCTCCGCAAGTTCGCCAACCGGCATCTCGGGCAAGGCGCCTTCGCCGAGCTTCAGCGCGCGAATGAGCGCGCGGTGCACGATGAGATCGGCGTAACGGCGAATGGGCGAGGTGAAATGCGCGTAGCGGCGAAGATTGAGGCCGAAGTGGCCGTAATTCTCATGGGTATATTCGGCCTGCGCCTGGGTGCGCAGAATGATTTCGTTGACGATGTTCTCGTGCTCCATTCCCTTCACGCGATCCAGGATCACATTGAAATGCGCGGGGCGCAGCGTTTGGCCCTTGGCGAGCTTGACGCCGATCGTCGCTAGAAATTCCGAAAGCGCCGAGACCTTTTCGCGCGAAGGTTCGTCATGAGCGCGATAGATCAGCTGCTGGCGATGCTGCTCCAAGGTTTCGGCCGCCGCGACATTGGCGAGGATCATGAATTCTTCGATCAGTCGATGCGCTTCGAGCCGCGGCGGAAGGATGACGCGATCGAACGAGCCGTCTGTCTTCAACAGGATTTTGCGCTCGGGTAGATCGAGATCGAGCGGCGCGCGCAAATTGCGCGCGTGCCGAAGCGCCTCATGCGCGGCGTAAAGCGGCTTGAGCACCGGGTTAAGCAGCGGCCTCGTGGTGTCATCCGTGCGGCCCTCGATCGCGTCCTGCGCCTGCGCATAGGCGAGCTTGGCGTGCGAGCGCATCATCACGCGATGAAAACTATGGTCGATCTTCCTGCCCTTGCTGGTGACGCGCATGCGGACAGCAAGCGCCGGCCGATCCTCGTTAGGCCGTAACGAGCAAAGGTCGTTGGAGATGCGCTCGGGTAGCATCGGCACGACGCGGTCGGGGAAATAGACCGAATTGCCGCGCTCCAAAGCGTCGCGGTCGAGCGCCGAGCGCGGCGTCACATAATGCGCAACGTCGGCGATGGCGACCGTAAGAACGAATCCGCCGTTATTGTCGGGCGCGTCGTCAGGCGCGGCGTGAACGGCGTCGTCGTGATCCTTGGCGTCGGGCGGATCGATGGTGATGAGCGGCAGGTCGCGCCAGTCTTCGCGCGCGTGCAGCGATGCGGGCTGCGCGCACTCGGCCTCCGCCGTCGCTTCCGCGCGAAATACGTCGGGGATGTCATGCGCACGTAACGCGATGAGGCTCACCGCCTTCTCGCCCGTCACCGACCCCAGCGTTTCGCATACGCGGGCGCGCGGCGCGCCAAAGCGCGTCTTGCCGACGAGATCGACCGAGACGAGGTCGCCGTGCTTGCCTTCGCCAATGTCCGCCGCCGCGACGGCGAGTTCGCGCCCCGCCTGCTTCTTGTCGACCGGCTGGATGCGGCCGGCGCCGTTCGCCTCGATATGCAGCACGCCAAGCACGCGATGGCGCTGGCGCGACAGAAGTTTGACGACGCGCCCGACATAGGGCGGCTCATTCGGTCCGGCGTCGCGATCAGGTTCGGCGCGCACCAGCGCGCGGTCGCCGAGGCCCGCCAACGGCTCGCCCGGCCGGGCGCGGCGCGGCGCGTGGACGCGAATGCGCGGCGCCGGCCCAAGTTCGTCTTCGTCCCATTCGACCGGCGCGGCGATCATCTCGCCGTCGCGGTCGCGCGCGACAATGTCGACAAGCGCCACCGGCGGCAGCGCGCCCTTGCGGGTCACGCGCCGGCCACGCTTTTCCAGAACGCCCTCTTCCGCGAGCTCAGCGAGCAGGCGCTTGATGGCGATACGGTCATCGCCGGCGACCCCGAAGGCGCGGGCGATTTCGCGAAGGCCGATCGCGCGCGGGCCGCTCGCCTCGGTTTCGCGGGAGATGAAGGCGAGGATGTCTTCGCGGGAAGGCGCGCCTTTAATTTTTTCGTTCTTCTTCGCCAAGGACTCGCTCAAAAAGGGGGTTGAAAAAATGCGGGGCTATGCCGCCCACATCATAGGGAGCCCTGTCGAGTGGTTTGCACAAACGTCATTCCAGGCAAACCAAAGGTGCGACCGGGAATCCAGAGCGAACATTCAAGGTTTTCGTCGTGACTCTGGATTCCCGATCGCGCGCGAAACGCGCGTCGGGAATGGCGTGCGGCAGTTCGACCGGACTCGTTGTCACACATATAGGTTGCCGGCGCCGAAATCGAAACGTCGCGCCAACCACTTCCTATTTCGCCGCGAGCTTCTTCGTCGAAGGCTTTTTTGCGGGCGGTTTTTTCGCCGCAGCCTTCTTTGCGGTCGCCTTCACGATCTGTCTCACTGGCCGAGAATCGTCGAAGGGGGCCTCGTCGCTGTCTTCGATTGTCTTCTTCGCTTTAACCGGCGTTTTCTTGGCCGGCGCCTTTTTGGCGGCTTTCTTTGGCGTGCCGCCCTTGGCTTCGATCAGGCGGAGAGCTTCTTCGAGAGTCACGTCTTCGGCAGAAGCGCCCTTGGCCAGCGTCGCGTTGATCTTGCCCCAATTGACGTATGGGCCGAAGCGGCCGGCTCGCACCGTGATCTTGCCGCCTTCGGGATGGTCGCCGAGCACGCGGCCGCCAGCCGCGCCGCCGCCCGCAGCCTTTGCCGCGAGCAGCTCCAGCGCTTGCTCCAGCGTCAACGACGCTGGATCGGTTCCCTTCGGTATCGTCGCGTTGACCTTGCCCCAGTTCACGTAAGGACCGAAACGGCCGGCCTTGACGCTCACCGCGCCGCCCTCGGGATGATCGCCCAGCGCGCGCGCTGGCTCCGCCGGACCGCGCGAGAAGCGCGAACCGCCGCCGCCCGACTCCTTCTGTACGATAAGGTCGATGGCGCGATTGGCGCCGATCGTCAGCACGTCGTCGTCGCGGCCGATATTGGCGTATGTCTTGCCGTGCTGCACATAGGGACCGAAGCGGCCGATGCCGGCGATGATCGGCTCGCCGCTCGTTGGATGCTTGGCGACTTCGCGCGGCAAGGCTAGCAGCGCCAGCGCTTGCTGCAGCGTGAGATCGTCCGGCTTGATCGACTTGGGCAGCGAGCCGCGCTTGGGCTTTTCGCCGCCTTCTTCCTGCTCGCCTTCCTGCACATAGGCGCCAAAGCGCCCGTCGCGCAGCGTGACCTCCGCGCCGGTCTCCGGGTTGACGCCAAGAACCTTAACGCCCGGCCGCGCGGCGTCGACGGCGTCGCCCGTCGGCGGCGACAGCGTTCGCGTATAACGGCATTCGGGATAGTTCGAGCAGCCGACGAAGGCGCCGAACTTGCCAATCTTCAGCGAGAGCTGGCCGCTGTTGCAGGCGGGGCAGAGCCGCGGGTCGCCGCCATCCTCCTTCGGCGGGAAGACGTGCGGCCCTAAAAGCTCATTGAGACTGTCGAGCACCTCGCTGACGCGCAAATCCTTGGTGCCGTCGACGGCGATGGAGAAGTCGCGCCAGAAGTCGCGCAGCACCTCTTTCCAGTCGATCTCATTATTCGAGACGAGGTCGAGCTTTTCTTCGAGGTCGGCGGTGAAGTCGAATTCGACGTAGCGCGAGAAGAAGCTTTCGAGAAAGGCGACGACAAGACGTCCCTTGTCCTCGGGGACGAGCCGCTTCTTGTCGAGCCGGACATAGTCGCGGTCGCGCAGCACGGCGAGCGTCGAGGCGTAGGTCGAGGGGCGACCGATGCCGAGTTCCTCCATGCGCTTGACCAGCGTCGCTTCGGTGAAGCGCGGCGGCGGCTCGGTAAAGTGCTGGGTCGCGTCGATTTTTTCGCGGGCGCATGGTTCGCCCTGCGCCATCGCCGGCAGGCGGCCGCCGTCCTCGTCCTCCGCATCGTCGCGGCCTTCCTGATAAAGCTCGAGGAATCCCGGAAAGCGGACGACCTGACCGGTCGCGCGCAGCTCCAGCGCCCGCGCGCCGGCCTTGGCGTCGATCTCGACCGTGGTGCGTTCGAGTTCGGCCGACTCCATCTGGCTCGCGATGGTGCGCGTCCAGATCAGTTCGTAGAGCCTTGCCTGCTCGGGCTCGAGATATTTCGCCACCTGCTTCGGCAAGCGGGAGGCGTCAGTAGGCCGGATCGCTTCATGCGCTTCCTGCGCATTCTTGGCCTTCGTCGTATATTTGCGCGGAACATCGGGAACGAAGCGGTCGCCGTATTCCCGCCCGATGACGCCGCGCACGCTTGCGATGGCCTCGGGCGCCATGTCGACGCCGTCGGTTCGCATATAAGTAATGAGGCCGGCGGTCTCGCCGCCGATATCGACTCCCTCATACAGCCGTTGGGCGATGCGCATGGTGATCGCCGGCGCCAGGCCGAGCTTGCGCGACGCCTCCTGCTGCAGCGTCGAGGTGGTGAAGGGGGCGTAGGGGTGGCGCTTGACCGGTTTCGCCTCGACCGAGCGGACCGTGAAGGCCGCAGCGTCGAGCGCCTTTTTGAAGTCTTCGGCCTCCGCGCCTGCGCCGATGTCGAGGCGCTGGATTTTCCTGCCGTCGGCGCCGACCAGTCGCGCCGTGAAAGGTTCGCCGGCCTTGGTCTTCAAATGGGCGACGAGCGACCAATATTCGCGCGGGACGAATTTCTCGATTTCGAGCTCGCGGTCGCAGACGAGGCGCAGCGCCACCGACTGCACGCGTCCGGCCGAACGCGCGCCCGGAAGCTTGCGCCACAGCACCGGCGACAGGGTGAAACCGACGAGATAGTCGAGCGCCCGGCGGGCCAGATAGGCGTCGACCAGCGCCTGGTCGATCTGGCGCGGATGCGCCATCGCCTCCCGGATCGCGTCCTTGGTGACCGCGTTGAAGACGACGCGCTCGATCTTCTTGTCCTTGAGGACCTTTTTCTTGTTCAAAATGTCGAGCAAATGCCAGGAGATGGCCTCGCCCTCGCGGTCCGGGTCGGTGGCGAGGATGACCTTGTCGGCCCCCTTCACTGCGTCGGCGATGGCCGCGACGCGCTTTGCGCCCTTGGCGTCCATCTCCCAGACCATGGAAAAATCTTGGTCAGGATCGACCGAGCCGTCCTTGGCGGGCAGGTCGCGAACATGGCCGTAACAGGCCAACACATTGAAATTACTGCCCAAATACTTGTTGATCGTCTGCGCTTTGGCCGCCGATTCGACGATAACGACATTCATTTCGAGATTATTCCAAGGGTGCGCCGGCTCGGCGCGAGCGGCGGAAGATGGTCAAAATGGGCGCCCCCTGTCAAATTGGCCAGCCCGGGAGCTTAAGGGAAGCTGCGTCATGGAAAAACCTCGCGAGCTTCAACCGGCGGCCGTCGAGGCGGCGGCCGTCGCCCCGCGCGCCAAGGCGTCGAGCTATCCTGAACCGTTCGCCTCGCGGATGGGCGGGCGCGAAAAGCGGCCTTTGGGCGACGTCTTCGGCTTGAACAATTTCGGCGTCAATCTGACGCGGCTTGCCCCCGGCGCGCGGTCGGCGCTGAAGCATCGCCATAGTCGGCAGGATGAATTCGTCTTTATCCTCGATGGAGAGCCGACGCTGCTGCGCGATGACGACGAGATCGTCCTGCGCGCCGGCATGTGCGCAGGCTTCCCGGCTCGGGGCGCCGCGCATTGTCTTATGAACCGGACCGATCGCGACGTGGTCTATCTTGAAATCGGCGACCGCTCGGCAGGCGACGAGGCGAGCTATCCTGATGACGACCTCGTCGCGGCGCTTGGCCCCGACGGCCGCTGGATTTTCTCTCACAAGGACGGCCGTCCGTATTGAGCGCACGTGTAGGCGTTCGCCTGGCTTGCTCGCCTTGGCGCCGTCCTGTATGAGCGAGCCGACGCGGCGCACGCCGCGAAACGGCCTCGTGGCGGAGTGGCTACGCAGAGGACTGCAAATCCTTGTACGGGGGTTCGATTCCCTCCGAGGCCTCGCGTTTTCCAAATCGGTTGGCGGCGTTGCGGCGCGCAGGCTTAATGATAGCGCAAGAGAAACGAGCTGCACGGCCCGAGCGGGGGTTCATTTGGGTCGGTTTTCTTCGCAGTTGCGTTATAGTTAGGGCGACATCGCCATCGGAGAGCGTAATGAAGCTGAATTTGTTGATCGCGGATGCGCAGACGCGGCTGGATCAGGCGCGCCGCGAGTTGAAATCCGCCGTTCTTGATTTCGACGTCTCTGACGACAAGCTCATGGAAATGCGGGCCGCCGCGCGCCGCGTCTATGACGAACTCGGCGCGCTCGACCGCAAGAAGCTGAAGAGAGGCTTTTTGGGCTTTCTAAAGTTCTAGTGACCGCTAAGCGGCGCGCCGGGCTCTTTCGCCCGCCGACGCGCGCTCCATAATTGATAGGAGCGCGCGTTCATCGCGCTGCAGAACGAGGTCGCCAAATGATTAGTCCTGAAACGCCTCCCGGCGCCGAGGTGATTTGCCTAGACGCGACTGCCGGCCCCTATGGTCGTTGCGAGGGCTTGGCCCGCGGCGCCATTTACACGGTTGCGCGCATCGCCCGCGGCATCGACGGCGGTCATGTCGTGATTCTTGCGGAAGTTTCGCCCTGGCGGACCTATGCGCCTCCCTGGGGCGTCGTCGAAGTGGGTTTTGAGCTTCGCCGCTTCCGATACCTCGACATTCCCGACGAGCTCACAAGGCTGCTGCGCGAAACGCAATTCGAGGACGTCTGACTTCCCGCATCATCTCGCCGCCGGCGCCTGGGGCGACGCCTCCGGACGCGGCAGCAGCGGAGCGGCGGCGTTCGATCGGCGAATAAAGGCCTGCGTATCCAGTTTCAACGCCAATTCGTCCCAGGGACCGGCCACCTCGAAGGCGATGCTGGGAGCCCAATCGCTGATTTTGCCGGCATTGTCGGCTTCGCTCGCAACGGCCTTGATCGCGAGCGCGCGTTCTGGCAGCGGCGCCGATCCGCTGAACGCCACTGAGAAGCCTCGTCCCCGCACGCTTCCCTCAGAAATATTGGCGACGCCGTTCTCGAATTTTATCGAGGCGCTGGCGGCGTCGACGA
Source organism: Methylocystis sp. (assembly GCF_021731785.1). Taxonomy (GTDB): domain Bacteria; phylum Pseudomonadota; class Alphaproteobacteria; order Rhizobiales; family Beijerinckiaceae; genus Methylocystis. Next base: position 14,140 of record NZ_JAKFWS010000012.1, on the reverse strand, counting down.
TCGAACGTCCGGAGCGGATGTCGACGGCGCTCGACAATGGGCGTTTTTCCAAACCCTGCAGCGCCTTCTCCAGATCGACGCCGGAAATCTCGCCGTCGACGAGCGCCACGCTGGCGCGCCCGTTCAGACTTTGCATAAGCGCAGACATCCGGTCGCCGGTCCCATCCAGCGTGAAAGTCGCATTGAGGGAGCCGGCCAGCAATGGTTTGCCGTAAGCATCCCAAAGCAGCGGGCCCGCCTCGACCGCCGTCGTTTGCGCATTGGCGCGGAACACCAGCCCGTCGGGCCCTGGCGCGACGGACGCCCGGAGCTTAAAGGCGCCGCGATAGGCTTGAGCCTGGTCGATCGAGAACTCCGCCGCGCCGTCGCGCAGAGTCGCCGTGATCGACGCGTCGTTGATTTTCAGCCGGCCGAGCCGCGCGTGGCCGACGGCGAGATGCAGATCTACGTCGACGCCGGAGAAGTCGGGGAGACCGAAGGGTTGCCTGGTCCACTGTCCGTTCGCGTCGACAAGCGGAGGCGCCTCGGAAAGAAACGGCCGCAAGGAGAGGAATTCGCTTTGAAGCGCAGCTGCGAGCGTTGGCCGGCCATCCTCTTTCTGAAGGTCGAGATCGCCTCGAAATACATTTCCATCGACAAATAGACGTGCGCCTTTGAAGTGCGCCTCTCGCGGCGCGAGCGTCGCCTGCGCGGAAAATTGTGCATCGCTGAAGGGGCCGGGCAGGGGGATTGCAACGTCGAACAGCGCCAGCGCGCGCCGCGCCGAGGCCGCCGCGGCCGCGACACGGCCTGCGAAGCGGGCGTTGGCGCCGAGCTGACCGACGCCCTGCGCCTCGAACTGAAAGGTCTGGCCGTCGAGCCGCGACGTGACGACGGACTCCTCACCGCGCAGCAACGCGCCCGGACGCGCGACCCACAGCAAGGCCTCGAGTCGTTCGCCGTTAAAATCGAACGCCCCCGTCAGCGCCGCCGCCTCGCCAATGCGGCGCCATTCAAATTTCGCGTTGATTTTCTCCAGCGCGTAGAACCGGCCGCGATAGGAGACCCGCGCGTCGCCGTCGACGATCGACACAGTTCCAAATCGCACATTATCCGCCGCCGCCGCTTCGAGCGTCGCCGGCTTTGCGGCGGCCGCTCGGGCGGCCGCGCCGGGCGCGCCGTCCGGCGTTTTGTCGAAATCGACGCGCGCGTGGGGCCGGACAAGCTGTACCGCCGCGACCTTCAGCCGTCCCGCCAACAAGGGCAGAACGTCGACGTCGCCGCGAAGCTCGCTCGACTCGATGATGAGCGCGCCATTGCGGTCGGCGAAGGCGACGCCTTCGACGGCGATGCTTGGGCGTGGAAAAAGCGAGAAGCTCGTTTTGCCGCGCGCCGCGACGTAGAGGCCCGAAGAGCCTTGGAGTTGATCGCCGACGGCGTCCATAAGCGCTGCTGGCGAGAACAGCCAGGGCGCGATTGCGGCGGCGATCGCCGCGAAGGTTGCGACCGCCGCCACAGCCGTTGCGAGCAGGCGCCGCGCAGCGGCGGACGGGCGGCGCGCCTTGATGGCTGGCGCGAGCTTGTTGGTTAAGGCGGACGGCGGCAAGCCCCGTGCTCCCGAAGCTGGTCTCTGGGACTTTACTTGTCGCGGTCAACGGGGGCGATAAAGTGGCGAAAGCCGAGTCTAGCGCTGTTGAGCGCGCGCCATCTCGTTGCGCAGCGCAGACAGGATCTCCTCGACATAAAACGGCTTTTCGACCATGGCGTGCTCAAGGTGCGCCTCCGGCAGTCCCGCGCGCCCGCACCCTGTGGTGAAAATGAAAGGGCAGCCGCGGGCGGCGAGCGCGTCGGCGACGGGATCGATCTTTTCGTGGCCGATATTGACGTCGAGCAAGGCGAGTTCGACGCCGTCCTCGCGCGACAGCCGCACCGCCTCCTCGACGCTGCGCGCCATCCCCGCAATAATTAAGCCGAATTCGGAAAGCGTCTCTTCAAGCGCCAGCGCGATATAGGGATCGTCTTCGACAATGAGCAGCCGTCGCCCGAGCAAAGGATCGCCCGCGCGCTGGGAGTCATCGCTCGGAGCAGCCGAGGATGAAAGGTCGGAACTCGAAACCGACATACGTGAATGGTGGGGCGGTTTCCCGCAGTTGTCTAGCTTTCGCGCGGCGTTTGTGGCGAATTAGCGCGCAACATGGCGAACGCCGCCCAGACTGCCAGGGCGCACCAGCTCAGGATCGTCAGTCCGCCGCCGATCGGCGCGGCGAGAGAGAAAAGTTTCGTCGTCAAGAAGACGCGCGCCGCCAGGTCTCCGGCGAAAAGCGTCACCCCAGCCTGAAGCGCCAGGACGATTGCGGCGAGCCAGTTCGCTTCCTGTCGCGGCGTCGTCCGCGCAAGCGCGGCGAGGCCGACGCCGGCGGCGGCGTGGATCATGAGAAACTGGCTGGCCGTCGCGAGAAAAGGACTCGCGTCGAGATGCGCCGATGCCGCGGCGAGAGCAACGCCCGCCGCGCCTTGAGCGGCGGCGACAGCGCCTATCAAAAAAGCCAATCTCACTGGCGACTCCGTATTGCGGCGCCGGTCGGCGGGCGTTTTCCAGATTCAAGCGTCACAGGCGTCATCACCAAAATACAGACGCCCGACAGATGAACCAGTTCTCGATATCACGATCGCGTTCGACGCAGTTCTCGCAAACTATGACGCGACCTCCTATATTGCCACGGAGAATTGGCAGGAGCGCAGAATGAGCGCAATGGGCGTCGTGATATGTCTGGCGATCGCCGCCTCGGCCGGCCTTGGCGTTTATTTACGCCTGCGACAGATGGCGACGGTTGAGGCCAATCGCGATCGGGTGCCGCCGGATTTCGCGGGCGAGGTGACTCTCGACGATCATCGTCGCGCCGCCGAATATACGATCGCGAAAACCGAGTTTTCTATCGTCGAAACGATTTTCGACGCCGCGATTTCAGTTTTGTGGCTGACGCTGGGGCTCGCGCCGCTCTATGCGGCGGTCGTCGCCATGGTCGAACCGGGCCTCGTGCGCAGCGTTCTGTTCGTTCTCCTCTTCGGCGTGATCGCCGGGTTGATCGATATGCCCTTCGCCGCCGCGCGGGCCTTTTGGCTCGAGGCGCGGTTCGGCTTCAATCGCCTGACGCCGCAAAAGTTTCTCATTGATCAGGCGAAGACCGGCGCATTGGAAATCGCCGTTTCAGCGCCTTTGCTCTTCGGGATGTTCTGGCTGCTGCGCGCCGCGCCGGACACATGGTGGCTCTTGGCTTATGTCGCCTTCATCGCCATCGCGATCGCGATGGCCGTGATCTATCCGACGGTCATTGCGCCGCTCTTCAATACATTCACGCCGCTCGAAGAGGGCGCGATGAAGCGGCGCATGGAGGCGCTCCTCGCCAAATGCGGCTTCGAATCGAAGGGGCTCTATGTGATGGACGCCTCGACGCGCTCCACCCATGGCAACGCTTATTTCAGCGGTTTCGGCAAAGCCAAGCGCATTGTCTTCTTCGACACGCTGCTTGCAAGACATTCTCCCGACGAGATCGAGTCGATCCTCGCTCATGAACTCGGCCACTTCAAATTCGGCCATGTGCGGCAGATGCTGTTACAAGCGGCGGCGATCGCCTTCCTTGGTTTCGCTGTGCTGTGGCAGGCGTTCGGCTCCGACGTCTTCGCCGGCTGGTTCGGTTTGCCGAATGATCCGGGGATTGTCCTCGTGGCGCTGTTGCTGGCGCGCGAGCCGATCTCGCATATCCTGTCGCCCTTGCTCGCCTGGCGCTCGCGGCGGGCGGAATTCGAAGCCGACGCCTTCGCGCGCGATCTCGTCGGCAAGGAGCCGATGATCTCGGCGCTGACGCGGCTCACGCGCGACAACCTGGCGACGCTGACGCCCGACCCGCTTTACGCGACCTTCTATTTTTCGCATCCGCCCGTGCCGGTGCGGGTGGCGCAGCTGCGCGCGACGGCGTAGGGCGGGGCGTCTACGAACGCGCCGCGCCGTCGCCGCGCCTTCTCGCAGCGCCGGCTTTCGCAGACTCGTCCGGTGAGCGGCTGGCGCATACCTGTGGCCAAAAAAGCACTTGAACTGAAAATGTCGCTCTTTTCCTGAATTTGCCCGGAAAATCCACGGATCGAGGCTACGCTGAGCGTAAGCCCCCGGGAGCCTGAGGATGAATTGCGCGAGCGGCGTTGCAGCAATCTGTTCACTATTGACCTCGCCGAACGCGGTGAATGTTTCGAACCTGGCCGAGCAGGAAACTCCGACACATGCGATCGCCCAGCCACTGAAGCGACCACCGAGCATTGAGTTCGACTCTTGGTCGTGGGGCACGACCCGAAGATCATGGTACCAGTGGTTCACAGCAACGGCTGCAATCGAATCTTCGCTTGAAGCGTCCGGGTGGCGTCTTCGAGCAACCGGCGGATTCGGGGGCTATGCCGCTGATGTGAAGGGGAGCGACGCAGAGAATGTCATCGCTAGCGCGATGGAGGTGGACGACATAGCGCTTCCCCATCTCGGCACGGTAGGCAAATACTACGGGTCCGATGGTTTTGTCGGCGCACAGATCGGCTACGCTCTGATCGACAAGAATTGGGAGGTGAGCGGATTTCTCGGGGTGGGCATGACCACTGAAGGTTACCTCGGCGCCAATATGTCGAATGCGGCGCTACGCATTCCGCCAGAATCTATTAGCGATCTTGCGGGAACCGAGTTTGGCGTTTTGGGAAGTCTGGAGTTAAGGGCGGCGCCGAATGATCAACTGATGCTTTTCGCGTCGGCCGTCTATACGACCGCATTTGGATGGGGGTATTTTGAAGTAAAGCCGGGCGTTGTATTTCCGTTCAACGACTCCCTCCTGGTTTGGTTGAAAGGAAAATTATTCTTTGGACCGCATGCGGCGCTGAATACTTATAAGGGCGAACTTCAGCCAATGTTTGGCGCGCATGTCACGCTCATGGAGATCGGACCGTTCTATGCGAGCCTTGCAGGCGGCTATGTCCGTGATGAGTATGGCGGTAAGGGAGGCTATACGATTCTTGAGACAAGCGTACGATTTTGAGATGATTTGACGCCCATTCGATAGGCGCCAACGCGAACGCCGCGCAGGCGACTCCCGCCCGCAGCCGTCATAAGCCACCCGGTGTCTGGCGCTGGCAGCAGCTGACCGCATTAATATTGACAACGGAATGCGGCTGAACGGCATTCGGCTTGCACGAAGTCTGAAGGCGTCTTCTCCCGACCGCCGTCTTTAATTTTCGAACCCATTCGAAAACTAGCACAGTTCGTCGAAGCGACGGTCTTATGCCGCCAATGAGAGCTCGACGCATAAATTTTCCGCATGACTTCGATCGGTAGACGAAATATACGACGAAACACTCAATTTTAGCCTGGCGATCGCCGTTCTCGGCGTTGGGCTCGAAGGAACATTCTCATGATCGACCGCCGCAGTTGCATCATCGCCTTTTCGATTGTGATGTTCGCGACTGGGGTCGGCGCGGAAGCTCCAAAGACATCGACCCCTGCGGGCGAGGGGACCGCATCTTCATCGATTACGGTATTCGCCGCGGCCAGCCTCAAGAACGCGCTCGATGCCGCGGCCGCCGCCTATAAGAGCAAGACTGGGGTCGACGCGACGATCAGCTACGCCAGTTCGATGGCGCTCGCGAAGCAGATTGAGGCGGGAGCGCCAGCTGAGATATTTCTCTCCGCCGATGCCGCCTCGGTAGACTATCTCGCGGAAAAAAATCTCATCCAGTCGAAAACGCGCTTCAATCTTCTTGGCAACGCGCTCGTGCTGATCGCGCCCGGCACGTCAAAATTGGAAAAAGTGGCGCTTACAAAAGATGCGTTTGCGGCGGCGATCGGATCGGGCAAAATTGCAACGGGGAATATCGCCTCGGTTCCAGTCGGTAAATACGCTAAGGCCGCACTCGACAAGCTCGGTCTCTGGAGTGTCGCGGAGCCGCATTTCGCCTTCACCGACAATGTTCGCTCCGCGCTGATGTTTGTCGCGCGCGAAGAAGCGCCACTTGGAATTGTCTATCTCACCGACGCCAGATCCGAGCCCAAGGTGAAGATTGTGGCGAGTTTTCCGGAGTTCTCGCATCCGCCGATCGTCTATCCAGCGGCGCTGACCGCAAGCGCCAGGGGCGACGCGCCGGAAAAATTTCTTGCCTTTCTGCAAAGCGATGAGGCTAGGGCGATTTTCGCGGAGCAAGGATTCACGACGCTGCACTGAGGCGCCGCCGACGGCGCAATTTTGCTTGGCGCCGGGATGACATGGGGCGGCGCAGTCCTGCGCTGGTATGCGCAACCCACGTTGCGCTCGAATATTCCGACCCACCGCTAATTTGGACGAAGCGAGAAAAAGGCGTTTTTTCCGGCTTGCCAATTATTATAGTCATGCTATCGTTTTTATAGACTAATGGAGGCTGGCATGAGCGTGGGTGGGCGTTTGGAAAAAGGCGTTGGCTTGGGGATTTTTGTGGGCTTGCTCGCGCTCGCAGTATTGGCGAGCGCGAATTCTCAAGCGGGTCAGACGTTCCTGAACGTCTCTTATGACCCCACGCGCGAACTCTATAAGGCGATCAATCCCGCCTTTGCAGCCGATTGGAAAGCCAAGACCGGTCAAACGATCGAAATCCTGGCTTCGCATGGCGGGTCCGGCGCACAGGCGCGCGCGGTGATCGAGGGGCTCGACGCCGATGTCGTGACGCTGGCGCTCGCCGCCGACATTGACGCGATCGCCAGCAAGAGCGGCAAAATCCCCGTTGATTGGCGGAAGCGCCGACCCAATAATTCGTCGCCCTACACGTCGACGATCGTGTTTCTCGTCCGCAAGGGCAATCCAAAGGCCATCAAGGATTGGGACGATCTGGCGAAGCCCGGCGTCGCCGTGATCACGCCCAACCCGAAGACGTCCGGCGGCGCGCGTTGGAATTATCTCGCGGCCTGGGGTTATGGGCTGAAAAAATTCGGCGGCGACGAAGCGAAGACCAGAGATTTCGTCAAAGCGATCTACAGGAACGCGCCGGTGATGGATACGGGCGCGCGAGGCTCGACGATCACCTTCGCACAACGCGGCATCGGCGATGTGCTGCTCGCATGGGAGAATGAAGCGTTCCTTGCGCTCAAGGAATTTGGCGCTGACAAGTTCGAGATCGTCACGCCGCCGCAATCGATTCTGGCCGAGCCGCCGGTCGCCGTCGTCGACGCCAACGCCGACGCCAAGGGCAACAGGCAGCTCGCGGAAGCCTATCTCGACTTCCTTTATTCTCCGCCGGCGCAGGCGATCATCGCGCGCAATTTCTATCGTCCTGTTCATCCGGAATATGCGGCGAAAGAAGACGTAAAAAAATTCGCCAAGATCGATTTCATCACCGTGGATAAAAGTTTCGGCGGCTGGGCGGCGGCGCAAAAGAAGCATTTCGCTGACGGCGGCATTTTCGATGAGATTCAGAAACAAGAGCTGACAAGGTGACCTCCCCGAGCCTTGTTGGCAAAAACGCTCGGCGCTTCACGGCGCCGAGCGTCATTCCAGGCTTCGGTCTGACATTCGGCTACACGCTGATCTATCTCGGCCTGATCGTTCTCTTTCCGCTCGCCACGCTCATCTGGTGGTCATCGGGACTAGGATTTTCCGGCCTTTATGCGATCGCCTCGGAGCCGCGCGTCGCCGCAGCGTTGCGCACGACCTTTTTCATTTCGTTCGCGGCGGCGGTCGTCGATCTGTTCTTTGGCCTTATCGTCGCCTGGGTGCTCACCCGATACGATTTCATAGGCCGTCGACTGCTCGACGCATTCGTCGATCTGCCCTTCGCGCTGCCGACGGCCGTCGCCGGCATTTCACTCGCTGCGCTTTATTCGCCGAATGGCTGGTTCGGCGCGCCGCTTGCCGACTACGACATCAAGATCGCGTTCACCCGCTGGGGCATTCTGGTCGCGCTCATCTTTATCGGTCTGCCCTTCGTCGTGCGCACCGTGCAGCCGATTATTTCGGAACTCGAAGTGGAGTTGGAGGAAGCCTCCGCCACTTTGGGCGCAGCCCGGCTGCAAACGGTGATCCGCGTGATGCTGCCGCCCCTGGCGCCAGCGTTGTTGACAGGCTTCGCGCTCGCTTTCGCCAGATCCATTGGCGAATATGGCTCGGTGATCTTCATTGCCGGCAATATCGCTTATGTGTCCGAGATAGCGCCGCTGCTCATCGTCGTGAAGCTTGAACAATATGATGTCGCCGGCGCGACGGGCATCGCGACGATCATGCTGGCGATTTCCTTCGCGGCGCTGCTCCTCATCAATCTGGTCCAGGCGTGGAGCCGCAAGAGATTTGGCCATGTCTGAGATTGCAATGCCCCTCGCCGCTGATCACCGCGCCAAACATCGGCCCGTCACCCAAGACTCGCCGCTCGCGCGCTGTGCGCTCATTGCCACCGCGGTGCTGTTTCTCGCCATTTTCCTTTTGGCGCCGCTTGCAATCGTCTTCGTTGAAGCCTTCAGCAAAGGGATCGGACCCTTTCTTGCGGCGTTCGACGATCCCGATGCGCGCGCCGCGATCCGTTTGACCCTTCTTGTCGCGGCGCTCGCCGTGCCGGCCAATCTTGCGTTCGGCCTCGCGGCGTCCTGGTCGATCGCGAAGTTTTCCTTTCCCGGCAAAAGCGTTCTCATCACGCTCATTGATCTGCCTTTTTCCGTGTCGCCCGTCGTAGCCGGCCTCGTCTATGTGCTCGTGTTCGGCGGTCAGGGTTTCTTCGGCCCATGGCTCGCCGAACATGGCGTGCGAATTATCTTCGCCGTGCCCGGCATCGTTCTGGCGACGATCTTCGTCACCTTTCCTTTCGTTGCGCGCGAACTTATTCCGCTGATGCAAGAGCAGGGGACGGTGGAAGAGGAAGCGGCGCTCACGCTCGGCGCTTCCGGCTTCAAGACTTTTCTCACCGTAACTCTGCCCAACATCAAATGGGGACTGCTCTACGGGGTGTTGCTCTGCAACGCCCGCGCCATGGGCGAGTTCGGCGCCGTTTCCGTCGTATCCGGCCATATACGCGGTCTGACCAATACAATTCCGCTTCAGGTGGAGATACTCTACAATGAATACAATAATGTCGCCGCTTTCGCTCTCGCGGTTCTGCTTGCAGGCTTGGCGCTCGTCACACTCGGGCTCAAGACCTTCCTCGAATGGCGTCACGCTGACGAACTCTCCGGACGCGTACGACGCCACTAAAACGCGTAAGCGCGGCGCTTCTATTCGCATCGAGGGAGTCGAGCAGGATTTCGGCGCCTTTCCGGCGTTACGCGACGTCAGCCTCGACATTCAGTCGGGCGAACTCGTCGCGCTGCTTGGGCCTTCGGGATCGGGCAAGACGACGCTGCTGCGGGTGATTGCCGGCCTCAATTCTCCCGATCGCGGGCGCGTACTGTTTGACGGCGAGAATGCGACTAATCTCCCCGTGCAGGACCGCCATGTCGGCATGGTCTTTCAGAACTATGCGCTCTTCAAGCACATGACCGTCGCCGACAATATCGGCTACGGTCTAAGAGTTCGTCCCAGGCGCACGCGTCCGTCTCGAGCCGCCATCAAGGCGCGCGTCGCGGAACTTTTGCAATTCGTGCAGCTCGACGGTCTTGGCGGCCGTTATCCGGCGCAACTCTCCGGCGGCCAGCGCCAACGCGTGGCGCTTGCGCGCGCGCTGGCGATCGAGCCGCGCGTGTTGCTGCTCGATGAGCCATTCGGCGCGCTTGACGCGCGCGTCCGCAAGGATTTGCGCCGCTGGCTGCGCGACATTCATAAGCAGACCGGATTGACGACGGTTTTCGTCACGCATGATCAGGATGAGGCGATGGAGCTCGCGGATCGCGTCGTCGTGCTCAATGAAGGCCGCATCGAACAGATCGGCACGCCGGGCGAACTCTATGATCGGCCAGCCTCGCCTTTCGTCATCTCGTTTGTGGGCGAAGCGGTCGCGCAGCCGGTCACCATCGCCGACGGTCATGTCAAATTCGGCGGGCGGGAATTGCATATCGATACGCATGGGCTGCGCAGCGGTCCCGCGAAAGTCTTCTTCCGGCCCGCCGACATCGCCGTCGCATCGGAAGGAAACGGCGAACTCGAAGGCCGAGTCGAAAGCCTGAGGCGCACCCCTGCCGGCGTGCGCGCCACCATCGCGATCGATGGCTATGATCAAACGCTTGAAATCGACTCGCCGCTCGAACGCGGCGCGGCGCTTGGCGACCGTGTTCCGCTGAACCTGTCGAAGGCGCGCATATTTCCGGCGGACGAGAAGGACGCATATGTCGACGCCGGAGACGGCATTTGAGTCCCGCACTTGCTGACAGCATCGATGAACGAGGCGCGACGAACGACTGGAATTCGGCGCTCTATCTGAAATTCGAGGCGGAGCGTACGCGCGCCGCCCGCGACCTGCTCGCGCGCGTGCCTTATTGCGACACGCAACTCGTTTTCGATCTCGGGTGCGGTCCGGGAAACAGCACCCGGCTTCTCGCGATGAGCTTTACCGACGCCGATATCGTCGGGATCGACAAGTCCGACAATATGCTGTCGGTCGCTCGCGCTTGCACGCCGACGGCGACGTTTATCAAAGCGGATATTGCGCATTGGCGGCCTTCGGAGCCGGCTGATCTCATCTTCGCCAATGCGGCGCTGCATTTCCTGCCCGACCATCGCGGGTTGATGACGAGGCTCTTGAGCTACTTGCGGCCAGGCGGGCGTCTCGCCGTCCAAATGCCCAACAATACGCATGAGCTTTCACACGCGGCCATGCGCATGGTCGCGGCGGACGGTCCATGGGCGCCGCGTCTGCTGCCCATCGCGAAGTCGATCATGGTGCTCGGTCCGCTTGAGGAATATTACAATCTGTTCGCGCCGCTCTGCAGCACGATCGATATTTGGCAGACGGTCTATGTTCACCCCCTCGATGGTCCTGAAGGCGTCGTCGAATGGTTCGAAGGATCTGGCCTTCGCCCGTTTCTAGATCTGCTCGATGAAAATGAGCGCGCCGAATTTCTCGCGCGCTACAGAGAGAGGCTCGCGCAGGCCTATCCGCGTCAACCGGACGGCAAAGTGCTTTTGCGATACCCGCGTCTTTTCTTCGCCCTGCAGAAATAAGATCGAGACGGCGCTTGCGGGCATGCAAGTTGCGTCGCGCCAGTTAGGCGAAAAGTGTGACATTGCCGCAACGGTTCCGCTCGATTTAGGGGTTTGTATATAAAATCTATAGACAAAAATCCGAGTTTTCGATTGACTGACACTTGCGGCACAGGCGGAAACAATTCGCAGAGGGAACTCCTCCGCGACCACAGGTCGAGAGCTGGGATGTCAAAGCGGGATTTAAGACTGAGCACTGCAGTGGCGGCGATGGTTCTTGCCCTCGCGCCGCATGTGTCCTTTGCCGAAGAGGCGGCCCAGGCGTCGGCCGGAAAAGCTGACGCGCCGGAAAAAAACTCGGTGAAAACGAAGACCATTGGCAAGAAGGCGACAGGTTCGGCGGCGGCGCCTGCCGCCCCAGCAGAGAAGAAGAGCTATTACGTGCCGACGCGCGGCTATCGTTTGGAGCCGCAGCCGGATATTCCGCCCTATGTGCGCAATCTCGCCAAAACCTACAAGGAATTCGAAGGCGTCGACTGGTTGAACGTTGGCCTCGATTCGCGCGTGCGCTTCGAATACCGCAAGGACGATTACCGGCCGTGGACGAGCACGACGACCAATCCGCCAAGCTCTCAGCGCAAGTATTTTCCCAATTCGCTATGGCTGTCGCGCACGCGGGCTTATCTTGGCGTGCAGAACATCCTCGATCCGTTACGTTTCGTGATCGAATTTCAGGACTCACGCGCCTACAACAGCATCTATGGATATCAGGGCCAGGAAATCAATCAGACCGATCTCATTCAGGCGTTCGCAGAACTCTATTTCAAGGACGCGCTTGGCAAGGATGATCTCGGCAACGATCGGCCACTTAGCATTCGCGCTGGACGCTTTCATTTGGAGTTGCTCGACAGGCGTCTGATCGCGAACAACGAGTTCCGCAACACGACAAATAACTTTGAAGGCTTTCGCCTCAGGTTGGGCAAGAAGGACAACGACTGGGATATCGACAGCTTCTTGATGCGGCCGGTGGTGCGCTATCCTTACGAGTTCGATCGGCCCGAATGGGGAAACTGGATATATGGCACGGTGTTCAGCATACGCCGCTGGTCGGAGTTCGCGACGATCCAGCCCTATTTCCTGGGCCGCAAGCAATATGCTGATCTCCTCAACACGTCGAACGCGTTGAGGCTCCACAGAAACACCTACGCGCCGGGGTTGCGCGTCTATGGAGTGCTCGGAGACTTTGACTACGACGCCGACGTCAATAAGCAGATGGGCGAGACGGGCGAATTTCGCGCCTTAGGGACCGTTCAAAACGCCATTCAGACGACGGTCCAGCATGACGCCATCGCCTATTCGGTCGAGCTCGGCTACACCTTCTCGGACCATTCCTGGAAGCCGCGCATCAGCGCCGATTACATCTACGGGACCGGCAACAAGAGCCCCTTCGACAGCGTCAATCAGACGTTCGACATTTTCTACGGCTTCAATCAGCCGTTCTCCCGCAATGACTACATAGCGTGGCACAACATAAAGGCGGCGAAGGCGCGTCTCGAATTCTCGCCATTCAAGAATCTTCAGATCGACACCGCCTTCAGCGCCTATTGGCTGGCGAGCGCCGCCGCCGCCTGGGACCGCGCCAATCTGTTTGCGCCGCTCGGCAACAGAGGCACGTTCATAGGCACGGAATATGATCTCCGAATCCGTTATAAACTGAATGCGTTCATCAATCTCACCGCGAGCTATGCGCGTTTCTGGCCGGGGTCGTTTACATCGAGCTTCGCGCCGCCGGTCGCGTTGCAGCCTTTCTTCCCGCAATCCTTTCCCGGACAGACCACAACGACGAACGGCCTGAACGCTCGCCCGACCGACTTCTTCTATCTCGAAGTCTCGGCCAACGCCTTTGGCGACGGCAACCCCATCGCCAAACCGCCGGGCGCGGATTTTCTCGCTCTGTTCAAGCCTGAAGGACCGCCTCCGCCGCCGCCGAGCTGGTCGGATGTTTACATCGGCCTCAACGGCGGTTCTGCCTGGTCGAGTCCGCAGTCGATCGTGCAGCCTTGGCCTTTCGGCGCAGCCGTAGCGAGTCCGGACATCGCCCTCAGCGCGACGCCAATCGACCAAACCAACCATCTCGCCGGCTTCATCGGCGGCTTCCAGAGCGGCGCCAATTGGAAATTCGTCGACAGCATCCTGACTGGCGTCGAGGCTGATCTTCATGGCGTTTCGGGCAACACCGACACCAAATGGAAGGCTTCGCTCAGCTCAGCCGGGGGCAATAGTTTCGCCACCTATACGCAGCGTACCGCGACGCTCAACTATCTCGGAACGATCCGCGGCCGGTTGGGCTATCTCGTCACGCCGACGCTCGCCGTCTATGGCACTGGCGGCATGGCCTATGGCGGAGTCACTTCCAATGCCGCGATCCTTACCCGCCGCATTGGCGGAACCAACCAGACGCAGGTCAATCCGGTCTATCAGGACAGTCTTATCGGCTGGACGGCGGGCGGCGGCGCTGAATGGATGTTTACGCCCGACTGGAGCATCAAAGTCGATTATCTGCGTTACGATCTAGGCGCCGCTCAGGCCTCCACCTTCGCTGTCCAGCCGAACGGCTTTTATGCCACCGGCGCGACGACTTCGACGCGGTTTAACGGCAACCTCATCCACGCCGGCGTCAACCGCCACTTCGATCTGCTGAGTCTGGCGCATGCAAAATAGGCGATGCCAGGCAACGGCTCCTTTGGTCTTACGACCCGGCTGACCGCCCAATAACTGCCGTAGACGGCATTCGACGGCCAGCTGAATGCATCGCCGCCACTCGACTTGGCGCCTGTTCGACTGCAATTACATCTAATACCAACCTGTGCTGATCAGAACCGATGCGCCCAGTCGCGCAAACCGATGGACATGATGCGCCAGGGTTGTTCGATGAGTTTGTTCCAGGCGTCGCAGCAATGGTCGACGATGTCGTCGTATGATTTGAACACGCGATTGGAGAGCCAGTTGTCGCGCATGAACTGCCAGAGGTTCTCGACCGGGTTGAGTTC